>NZ_JBJEEX010000146.1:0-4076 GCF_051873495.1 Floccifex sp. | reverse complement strand
AACACGCCCTTATAGGGCTTACGATACCACTAATTTTTATTAGTGGTTATGATTTAAAATAGAACCGGTGATTTATCACGTGATGACGATTACTATTACACACAAAGTGCAAACTACTCCCTTTTATTTAATTTCATTATATTTTGTAATATTAAATTTAGCAACATTTTTTATAAAAAAACTGTTAAACCAAAAATAGGTTTAACAGTCTTATTTTAAATCAAATTAATTAAATTGCGAAAACCAAGAAGGAACTTTCTAGGATCAATCATAAACATACCAGCAATTTGTCCGGGATTTTCTGGATTTTCTTCACCACCAGTTCCTGGATCAACTGGGGCTTCACCTCCACCAGTTCCTGGATCAACCGGAGTTTCTGTTCCACCTTCTGTTCCAGAATTTTCTGGAGTTTCAGGTTCTTCTGGTTCTTCTTCAATTGTACAAGTTTCGCTTTCTTCGTCCCATTCACCACCGTCGGCAAGACAAGCTTTTTCTTCTTCACTTGGTTCTTTCTCAACAGATGTATTATCACCTTTTGATAGATATTCAGTTTTAATATATCCACCTTGGTAATTTGATACACCATCTGGAACAGCGATATCTTTGTAATCATAGTAATCTTGACAGAAATCTAATAAATTATGAGAGATATGGAAGGCTGTACCTTGAATCAATTCAGAATATGAGAAGTAACATCCCATAGCTTGATATTTAGCAGTGAATCCAGACCATACTGCAACTGTAATATCATCTGTATATCCTAAAGACCATTCATCTTTAAATGTACCAACTGGAATACCGTATTTAACACCATCTGTACCCCAGTCAGAAGTACCAGACTTACCATATGCCGTATAGTTAGGCGTTGATAAGATATTGTTTAAGTTGCTGTATCCACCATTGACAACACTCTTCAATAAGTAAGAAGTCATGAACGCAGCTTCTTCTGAAATTAATTCATATTCTTCTTTGTTTCCTTCAACTTCTTGATTATCTGAACGACGAATGACTTTACGAACAATATGTGGATTTATACGTTTTCCACCGTTGGCAAAGATTGTATATGCACTTGCTTGTTGAATTGGTGAAGCAAACATATTTGAACCACCAATAGAATATTGTTCATTGAAGTTTTCATATACATCTTCGTCATATCCAAGTTTCTTACAGAAATCAATCCAATAATCATATCCAGTTTCATCAACTAAATCACACATTGCCGCAGCCGCTGGACAGTTTTTAGAAACACCTAATGCATCTTTTAATGACATTTTTCCATTATATTTACCATCAGAGTTATTTAAATTAGAACCGGTATTGAAATAGTCATCGGCTTTATCATCAACCGTATGTTCTGTTGACCAACCTAATAAATCAAAAGTAGAACTATAAGCTAATAAAGGTTTCATAGAAGAACCAGGTTGTTTACGGTCAGTAGAGTTATCAATCTTAACTGCATCTGTGTGATATCTACGACCAGGTCCCACCGCTATGATTTCACCTGTTTTATTTTCGATTACGCTAAATCCAATATCAAATTCATCTCGAGGGAATGAAACAACATTTCCGTTACAAATTTCATCGGCTTGTTTTTGAACAGCTTGATTAATAGAAGTATAAATATCCATTGGAATAATACTAGGATCTTGTCCAGTTACAGCAATCGTTTCAGCAATCGCTTGGTCAACAGCTGCTTCATTTGAATCCACTGAACTTGTTTCTTTATAATTCAAGGCAAAAGATAAATCTGTATTAGAAGCTAATTTATATTCATTTTCTGTAATATATCCATGTTGAAGCATTAATTGTAAAGTAACATCACGACGATTCTCAGCTAATTCTAAGTGATCGACTTCTGTATCATACATATTTGCTAAAGGATTGTATTGACCAGGGGCATTAATACAACCAGCTAGGAAAGCAGCTTCTGATAAGTTGATTTGGGAAATATCTTTTCCAAAGAAATACTCAGCAGCCTTTTGAATACCACGAGTGTTGTTTCCAGAACCAAACCAGATACGATTGACATAGTATTCAAAAATTTCCTCTTTACCAATAGATTGTTCGGCAATTAATGACAAATAAATTTCTTGAATTTTTAATTTAACTTGATCTAATTTACTAACTCCGCCTTTTTCACTTATCATTTTTTCTTCTTGGTTCTTAGTAAAGGCATTGTCAATCATCTGCATTGTCAATGTAGAACCACCTTGTGAAAAATCACCCGAGCGTAAGTTATTTAATGCCGCTGAAATGAAACGAGGAAGGTCAAATCCATTGTGATCAAAGAAACGTGAATCTTCAATAGATAAGAACGCATCAATTACATTTTGGGGAATTTGGTCATATGTGATATCTTCTCTAATTTCATCACCAAATTCATACATTAAATCACCTTTGTAATCATAAACACGTGAATTTGATAACGTTGTTAAACCATCTTCACTAAAACGCATTCCTTCAGGGTCATTGATAACATTTACAAGTATAAAGAATACCGAGATACAACCAACTAGAAAGCACGTCAACACAACGACGGCTATGCGATTCCAAATATCGAGTTTTCTTCGTTTTTTTGGCTGTCCTTGTTTATTTGTTTTGGCCATTTATTTATCCTCCTTAAAATATTTCGCATCCACTGCATCTAAATAAGAAAGCCTTGGATAAAGACCTTCTTTGATCACAATACCATTTTCTTCAAACCAGGAATAAGGAATAAAACTTTTACTAGTTGTTTCTATTTTTGAAATCAATTCTTGGGCATCGACCAAATAAGTTTTATCATGAGCATTGAAACGAATTATAAAAAATCCGATGCCACCATGGTAATGAACATTTTTTAAATGTTCGATTTGATGGGAATGAATCATACTGATAGGAAATTGAACTTTATTTTTCGTTTCTTTTGCTTCAAAATCAATGTATTTTCCTTTGTATACGCCATTATAATCAGTAGTAGAAGGCGTTCGATAATAAGCTTCCACAATTTTAGCTTTATTTCGACTTGGATAATCAACACGCACAACTTGAACAGGCGTTGGTTTTTTATAGATGAGTGCACGCTTACATTCACGATAATAACTATTGGATTCATTGACATCATTTTCAAGGAACATACCTCGTTTAGAGTGATGATCCATGACATTTGTCATTTGATTTGAATGTGCAATTGCACTTGGATATTTGATTGTGCTCATCATTTGTATTATATATTAAATCATAGTAACATTCAAATTGCGGTTGATTTTTTCCTTTTTAAATTGCATAATAATTAATAGATTGAATTAGATTGGGGGAAAGTGAAATGTCTCAAAAAATGAATTTAACTGCAGAACAAATATATGAAAAAGAATTTCACGTTGACGTTAAAGGATATTCATCTGAAGAAGTCGATGTATTTTTAGACGAAATCATTGAAGATTATCAAAGTTATGACGAAACAGTTGAAGAATTATCACAAGCTGTTATGCGTTATGAAGAAAAAATTAAAGAACTTCAACAAGAAATTTATACACTTCAAAATGAAAACCAAAGTTTAAATGAAAAATTAGAAAATGCGCAACAAAACGGTAACTACGATCAAGTTGATATCTTGAAACGTATTGCTCGTTTGGAACAAGCTGTATTCAATACAACACAAGAATAATTAAACAATCAAATTCGACAGTCGCTGACATTATGTTAGAGGAAAGTCCATGCTCGCACAATCTGAGATGATTGTAGTGTTTGTGCTAGATGAATCAATAAGTCTAGGCAAGAAATTGACGGCTGTTTCTTGATCTAAAGCCAATTGGCCATGAAAAAGAACTTTAAAAGTGCCACAGAGACGAGCTAATTTGGAAACAAGTTAGGTGGAACGGGTAAACCCCACAAGCGAGAAACCCAAATTTGGTAGGGGAACCGGCTGGAATGAAATGAAAGGAAGGCTGGAAGTCGAAAGACTTAGATAAATGACTGTCACTAGGTAACTAGAACAGAACATGGCTTATGAATTTGAGATATAGAAGAATCCTTCGGGATTCTTCAGACTGTTGACAAAGTGGTCGACAGTCTTTTTAAATTCTGATATTATTGTT
>NZ_JBJEEX010000145.1:0-4086 GCF_051873495.1 Floccifex sp. | reverse complement strand
CTCGATAACAGTGAGTGTTGCACCATTTTTTTATGCCAACCTCTAAAGACAGGTAGTATATTAAAAAACTTTAAATAAGAAAACCCAAGTGGAAAACCTGGTATGAAAAGTGTCTTAGTTGACATCTCATATCATATGAATTAGACTAAAAACATAAAGTTAATCAAACGTCTTTGGGGCAGAGTGAAATTCTCTACCGATGGTTAAAGTCCATGAACTTGTGTTACACAAGCCGAATCTGTGCAATTCAGATACCGACGGTTAAAGTCCGGATGAGAAAAGACAAATCGTTTTCTTTTTTTGCGATAAGTGTGCCCTAGATGCACACTTTTTTATGTTTTCATAGGCGTAGTTTAACTTGAGGAGGAAACAAATGAAAAATTCACGTGTTCGAAGCTTAACTATGGCCGCAATTATGGGATGTGTTGCCTTTATTCTACAATTCTTTAGTTTCAACATTCCCTTTTTATCTCCTTTTGCTAGTTTTGATTTTTCGGCGTTGCCTGAAATCATTGGGGGATTTATTTTGGGTCCAATAGGAGCTATCGAAATTATTTTAATTAAACTTGGTTTAATTTTAGTTTTTAAAGGAACAACATCTATGTTTACAGGTGAACTTCAAAATCTTATTCTAAGTTGTGCCTATGTTCTACCTGCGATATTATATTATCGTAAGCATCGTACGAAAAATGGTGCTATTAAGGGAATTGTTTTAGGAACGATTCTTAGTGTGGTCCTTGCCGTATTCACAAATATGTATTTAATATTCCCTGCTTATATTTATTTATATGGCATGAACTGGAATCAAATTTTATCAATGTTTTCAGCTATTAATCCCGCTATTGGAACAAAAGTAGGTATTGTGATGTTCTCGGTTATTCCGTTTAACTTAATTAGCCGTATCACAACATCATTTCTTACTTTCTTGTTGTACAAGAAAATTAGTAAACCTATCAAACATTTTATACAGGAGTAAAACATATGCAGTTTAGTATCGATAAAGACTTAACATTTGAACAAGCCGTTCAAATTCTATTTGAAAAACTAGGAGACTATAAAATCATGGCCTTAGCGAGTTGTCATAATAACTACCCAATGGTTCGTAATGTCTCTTGTTTATTCTATGACAACAAGATTTATTTCAAAACCGATAAAAACTTCCGTAAAACCAAACAATTATTTGAAAACCCTCAAGTAGCACTTTGTTGGTCTGGGGTACAAGTGGAAGGAATTGCCACTAATAAAGGATTAGTTGTCGATGAACCAGGTCATAAATTTGAAACACTTTACAACAAATATCTATGGGGAAGCTACAACAAATATTCTCATGAAGACAGTGAAATCATTATTGAAGTAGAGCCTGTGTTTGTGGAGATTTGGGATACCAGTGAAGATAATTATGCGTATCAAATTTTCATTCATTTTGATACTAAGGAAATTGAAGTAAAACAATACGATCAAAGATAATTTACTTTTATTTTATAAATTTGATGATATAATGATTTTGTTCAAATAGCTGACGGATTAAGTGGAGCACCACGTGTTATTTGAATTATAAAGCCGACCGTCTGGGCAATTCACTATGAGTTGCCCTTTTTTTTAAAGGAGAAAAACATGAAAGAACTACAGTTAAAGTATGGATGCAATCCAAATCAAAAACCTTCTAAAATCTATATGAACGATGGAAGTGATCTTCCTATTCGTGTCTTAAATGGTAAACCAGGGTATATCAATTTATTGGATGCCTTAAATGGATGGCAATTAGTTAAGGAATTAAAACAAGCCACTCATTTACCAGCTGCCACTTCTTTTAAACACGTTAGCCCTGCTGGTGCTGCGGTTGGAAAAGAAATGAGCGATGTATTAAAGAAAATCTATTGGGTTGATGATTTAGGAGATTTATCCCCATTAGCTTGTGCCTATGCCCGTGCAAGAGGTGCTGATCGTATGTCTTCTTTTGGTGATTTTATTGCCCTTTCTGATGAATGCGATGTGGATACAGCACGCTTAATTAAACGTGAAGTATCCGATGGTGTCATTGCTCCTGGATATAGCGAAGAAGCTTTAGAAATTCTTAAACAAAAGAAAAATGGAAACTACTGTGTTCTTGAAATTGATGAAAACTATAGTCCTGCTGAATTAGAGCATAAAGAAGTATTTGGAATTACTTTTGAACAAGGACATAACAATTTAGAAATCAATGAAGATTTATTAAATGATGTTGTCACAAAAAATAAAGTCATTCCAGAAAGTGCCAAAATGGATTTAATGATTGCCTTAATTACTTTAAAATACACACAATCAAATTCTGTTTGTTTTGCCAAAGATGGACAAGCCATTGGAATTGGTGCTGGACAACAATCACGTGTTCATTGTACACGTCTAGCTGGTAATAAAGCCGATAACTGGTTTTTAAGACAAGCCCCACAAGTATTAAATCTTCCTTTCAAAGAAAATATTCGTAGAGCCGATCGTGACAATGCCATTGACTTATATATCGGTGAAGAATACATGGATGTATTAGAAGAAGGAGCTTGGCAAAAAGTATTTACTGAAAAACCACCTGTATTTACACGTGAAGAAAAACGTGCTTGGTTAGATAAAAATACCGATGTTTCCTTAGGTTCGGATGCGTTCTTCCCATTTGGAGACAACATTGAACGAGCTCATAAATCCGGTGTTAAATACATTGCCCAACCCGGTGGTTCCGTTCGTGATGACAATGTCATTGAGGTTTGTGATAAATACGACATGGCAATGGCCTTCACAAAAATTCGTTTATTCCATCATTAAGAGATTATTCTTTAAGAATAATTTCTTTTTTGTTAGAATACACATATGAAAAAGAAAAAAAGAAAAGTATCCATTCGCCGTTTACTTGTTCTAATTCTATCGAGTTTATGTATACTATGGCTTTTAATTATTTTAGGCTTTGGCTGTTTCCGTCTCATCACAAAAGATAGTGTAGTGATAGATCCAAATGAATTTGTACTAAATGAAGATGGATGCATGACACTAAACAATCCCTTATACAAAACTAAAACTGGAATCGATGTTTCTAGTTTTCAAAGAGAAATTGAATGGGATAAAGTAAAAGCGGATGGCATTGACTTTGCGATGATTCGTTGTGGTTATCGCGGTGCTGTCCAAGGTAATTTATTAGAAGACACCGCTTTTAAAGAAAATATTACCAATGCCTTAGCCAATGACATTGAAGTGGGTGTATATTTTTATAGTACAGCCATCAATGAAATTGAACTTGAAGAAGAAATCAATTTTGTTCTAAATGCGATTAAAGACTACAACATCACTTTTCCTGTTGTGTATGACATGGAACTCTATAGTTCTCATGAAGGAGGAAGAGTGGCTACTTTATCAAAAGAAGATAAAACTAAATTTGCGAATCTTTTTTGTAAGGCTATGAAAGATGCGGGTTATAAACCTATGGTATATGGAAATAAAAACTGGTTAGAACAACAAATTGATTTAGACCAAATTTCTTATGATTTATGGTATGCCGCTTATATAGAAAAACCAGATTTAAATCATCACTTTTCAATGTGGCAATATACCAATAATGGACACGTGGATGGAATTACTACGAATGTAGATTTAAATTTATATATAGATTAGGGGATGAATATGAATACATTTTATGTTTTACTTGTTTGTTTCATTGTCTTTTTTGTGACATTGATTACCTTAACAAAAAGAGAAGAAAAATTAGAAAGTCAATTAAGTCCAGCTTTTCAAACCGAAGGCAACTTAAAAACGGTAACAGTAAAAAAAAGAGTAGTACGAAATGAAGAAGCTTATACGGTTTATACAGCGACTTATACGTATTATGTAGATAATCGTACTTATAAAACAAGTGCTGATTATCAAATTGATATGAATGATCAAGTAACTCAAATTCCTAAAAAAGTAACGATTTATTATCTTGAATCCAAACCAAGTTTTGCCAAAGTATATACTTTGATGGAACAAAGAGATTCAACCAAAGGTTTTCTTCCTTCTTTTATCGTTGCCTTCCTTGTTTTTCTTATTTTAACGCATTTCTTTATTGCACCAATCATTTAAAAAAAG
>NZ_JBJEEX010000144.1:0-4129 GCF_051873495.1 Floccifex sp. | reverse complement strand
TGGCAAAATATAACCCCTCGAATAAAATAAAACGAGGGGTTTGTCAACAAACTGAGAAGAAATATTTCTATTTCTTCAAAATTTAATAATCATTTTCAATGTATTTATAAATATAAGCAATTTCTTGAATTGGTATATCAATTCCATAGTACAATTCAATGTTTTTAAACGATTTCTTTATATATGAAACAAAAATAGGATGTTCATTTTCAAAGGAACTATCCACTTGTTCACTTTCCTTTGATAAAACCAATCTTTCAATCATACAACAAATATGGACATATAACCCAAAACATGTCTTTGAACTAAACTGTTTATTTAAATATTCCTGAAGTTGATCCAATGAATTTGTAACTTGTTTCAATAAAGTATGTGGATTTAAGATTGTCAAAGCATTCATGATATTTGATAAAGAGAAATTATGTAGAATTCTACGATTAAATTCTTCAATTTGTGATAACGACATATAATCATTAAAATACTCATTTAACTCATCAAAACTATCATTAATAATTAAATCTTCAATCCCAATAAAATGAATTCCCTCTACATTTGGATTCAATGTTCCAATTACACAAAGAACATTATTTTGCTCAAATAAAGCAGAAGTCGTTCCATATTCTATTAATTCATTATAATTACAAATCTTTACATCAATCGAAACATCTTGTGGCAAAGAACTTTCAATCATATCTTGAAGTTTACGAGCTGTTCCAATACCACTTGCACACGAACAAAGAATGACTGGTTTCTTTAATTTATTTTGAACAATATGATACATGAAATTCGTTTGCGTTCCTTCTATTGTATCTTTAAACAATTGTTCCATAGGTGTATTCTGTCGAATACCATTTCCAATTTCTAAAGCAATCGCTGTACTAACATTATTTATAATTCCAATATCAATTTGATCATCTTTTATTCCTTTATATATTTCTTCTAATGATCCCATATCCACTAGTAAATACAATTCCTTAATTTTTCCAATTCTCGAAAGATATAAATTTAATTTTTCAATCATCGTTGCTGTATCTACATATAAAGGCATATCAATCGCATCAAAAACATATTCTCCTAATAAACGATTTGCTGCATCGGCAATAGAAGAAGCCGTTGAAAAGCCATGGGCCATTACAACACTAGCTTTTTGATTGTATCGTGTATCTTTTTGATGATTGTATATATAGAATATGAATGTACAAATCACAATAGGATTAATTTCCAATTCTAAATAAGACTTTAAATATGTACATATTTCTAGGGAAATATTTGCTGCTCTAAAAAATTCATTTTCTAATAATTGACTTAAATCTTCACAATCTTCTTCATGTTGTAAAGAATATGTTCTCACTTCATGGTAATCGTTAGCTAATTCATCCAAATAACAAGAAATGGCCAATATATCATTATTGGTTATTTTAACTCCATATCGATTCGCAACTAAATCAAATACATATTGTACTCCTCGTTTATAATATTCAATTTGTGGAGTGATATGCTTTCTTAAAACTAAATTATCGAAATATCTTTCTACTGTTTTCTTCCCTTCACTCATCATTTCATCCAAAGAAATCTTATTATTCTTCAATTCATTGAACCAATAAATCAGTTCATCACTCAATTGAATTATTTCTTTTTCATGATGATAAATGCCTTTTAAATCATCAACATAAATATATTCATCATTCGTCAAAGAACTCTTTTGACTTGAATACACCATATTCAATAATTTTTTAGGTAAACTATTCAAGCGAATTATTAATTCCCCGTTTTCTTTTGTGAATAAAGAATTAATACAACAAGTTTGAATACAACTCTTTAATTCTCCGATATTACCTGGCATCTTACTCGACAACAATACCGAATAAACCTTTGAACTCAATTTGATTTTACAATTCAAACGAGCTTGTTCATTAGAAAACAACGTATAAAGCAATTCTATTCGTTCTTGTGTTCCTCTTTCATCTAAAGAAGGAATTGTAATGACCATAGGAATACGACGAAGTAACGTTTTTAAAAGTACTTTTTCAGGATTTTCAGTCGTTGCGAAGATAATGCGCACATTCGATTTATACCATTTTTCATTATCTCCTACACGATGATAAATACCTTGATCCATAAACAAAAATAATTTTTCTTGGCATTCTGCCTTTAATTCATGAACCTCATCTAAAAATAATACCCCATCATTGGCAAGTGAAATTAGTCCTTCATTATCTTTGTCAGCTCCTGTAAAAGCCCCTTTTACATGTCCAAATAAATTGGCAGTCAATAATTCCGGATTGTTGGCATATTCACTACAATTCACTGTTACAAATTTTCCTTTTACAATACCTTGATGAACAGCCCATTTATAGCTCAATTTCGCAATAAAACTCTTTCCTGTTCCTGTTGGTCCATACAACAACATAGGAAGACCGTTAGGAGGATAAGCAATTGTCGCTTTACACTGATTTACTGTTTCCTTTAAAGAATGTTGATAGCCAACTAATTCTTCAAAATCAGATTCTTGTTCACATAAAAATAATTCATCTAAATTCGCATATCTATCTTTTGTATATGGGATTTTTTGATCATCTAAAAAAGAAGTAGATACATAAATAAATGGTTTACTATCAATACGCACAACTTTTTTATCATCCATAAGCTGTTTTAATAATAAAGAACATTGATTTCTGCCTATTTTTAAAGCTTCGCTGATTTTTAAAATAGAATTATCTTCGTATTTTTTTTGTATACAATTCCTATTTATTAAATCTAATATTCTTTTTTCCATAAAACCTCTCCTCATTCGTATATTGAACAAAATATAGTATAATCTAGCTATGAAAACATCTTATAAACTAAATCAAACTCTTAGTCAAAAACTTAAATTATCTAAGACCATGCAAGCACAAATTAATATGTTAGGAATGAACCAAGCCAAAATTTCTTCATTACTAACAGAAATAGCTAATACCAATCCTTTTTTAGAATATGTTCCTAGTTCAGATATCAACAAATATCTAGAAGAAGCCGTTTCTTCTAAACCCAAATTACAAGATGAACTATATTATCAGCTCCATACAACTACTATTAATTATAATGAAAAAATATGTGAATTTATTATTAATTCTTTAGATTCTCATGGTTTCTTTACTTTAAATCATGAAAAGGCAATTCGACATCTTCATACTAATAAAAAACAATTTGATTTTAATCTAAAATTAATTCAATCTTTTGAACCCATTGGAGTCGCTGCATCTTCAAGTATAGATAGTATTTGTATTCAATTAGAACATAAAAAATATCTAAATGCTGCCTATATGTTAAAAACATTTCCCAATGAAGTAGAAAACCAACAATGGCAACTAATATCCAAAAAAATGAAAACTTCAATTGACGTCGTTTATGACTATCTATATCAAATACAAACTTGTACTCCATTTCCGTGTTCGCAATATTCTACAAGCAATACTGAATATATAATACCTGATTTAGAAATTCAAGTTATTGATGATGATATAATCATTCAGCCAAAGGAAATAGGAAAAATAGAATTAATATCACAAGAAAATATAAATAAAGAATTAAAGGAATACTTTAACCAAGCAAAATTCTATATAGACAGTCTAAATAAAAGAAATAAAACACTTTTAGTTTTATCAAATACCTTATTCACAATTCAAAAAAGCCATTTTTTGTATAATGATGAACTCCATGCTTGTGGAATAAAAGATATCAGTGAAGCCACTGGTTTTTCTTACTCTACTGTATCTAGAACACTATCAAATAAATATTATTTATATGATGGACTAATTTATCCTATCAAAGATTTATTTGTTTCAAGTACAAAGCAAGGAAGTTCTAAAGACGCCATTAAAAGTGCTATAAAATATTATATCGACAATGAAGACTCGACTTGTCCATATAACGATGATCAATTAGTTTCATTGTTAAGCGACTTAGAATTATTTGTATCTCGAAGAACTATATCCAAATATAGGTCACAAATGAATATACCCAATTCTAAACAAAGAAAAATAAACTTTAAATCCAAAGCCTCTTCTGAAAAAAAGTTGTAAAAGAACAAATAAAATATCGACAATTAATATGTAACTAGCAAGGTGAGAAAAAAAATTCTCATCTT
>NZ_JBJEEX010000143.1:0-21839 GCF_051873495.1 Floccifex sp. | reverse complement strand
AAAAGGTACAGTACCACGCACATAGCGCGTGGTATTTACTTCGTAATAAAAAAAAACGCCCTTTTTTTCAAAAGGACGTATTATGCGCGGTACCACCTTAATTCCATTCATCAAATATGAATGACACCTCATTCTTAACGCGAATCACGATCATTGCCTCACAAAGTTTCGTCAATGCGGTTCCAAGACACGTTCCAAAGTTTTCCTTTGATAATTTCCACCTGACTTATCTCTCTATTAAAAGAAAAATCTTTGTACTTCTTCTCTTCATTACCTTTATGTAAAAGATTATAATCAAATGAAAAATATTTTCAAGTATTTTTGAAATATTTTTGAAAATATTAACTTCATATTGAAAAATATTTTCTTACATAAATAAACGCAATATATCATTGTAAGTCGCAAATATAACTAAACCAAACAATAAAATAAAACTAGCTAAAATGACGTTTTCCACTACTTTTTGACTAATTTTTTTACCTCTAATTTTTTCAATCAGTAAAATTAGAATTCTTCCTCCATCTAAAGCTGGAAGTGGAATTAAGTTGAATATACCAATATTAGCCGAAATCATCGCAAATAAAGATAAATATGACATTAATCCATAACTCGTACTTTGAGCTGTAACTGAATATATACCAACGGGACCCGATAAATTTTCAAGTCCTTTTCCATGAATTAACATACTCAAAGAACGGAAAATAGAACATGTTGTATCTTTCAATTCAATTGTTCCATATTTAAATGCTTCATACCATTTAATTTTTCTTGTTTGAACATTCGATACAATTCCAATTGTGTATCCTTGTACTTCTTCGTTATAAGAAGCATCCATTTCTAATTCTAAAACTTTACCATCTCGTAAGACTTCTAAAGTAAATCCATCATGATAGTATTGAATAAACTCTGATAAATCCGATTGGGAATCAATTGCCATTTCTTTTTTTCCAGCATATCCCTTAACAATTTGATCTCCAACTTCTAATCCTGCTTTTTGAGCATTTGAATTTTCTTGAACTTCGTAAACAACAGGTTGCTGTGATTCTACCACTCTTCCTTGAACCATAGTAATACCAATCATCATGATCCAAGCTAATAAAAAGTTCATTACAACTCCAGCTGCCATTACGCAAATTTGTTGCCAAACAGGTTTATTATTTAATTTCTGATCTTCACTAATTTGTGCATCCCAAGACTCTTCATCTTGAGTTCCATCATCTTCTCCTGCCATTGAAACATATCCACCTAATAAAATGGCACGAATTGAAAATGTTGTTTGTTTTCCTTTCTTTTGATAAATACATGGTCCCATTCCAATAGAAAATTCATTGCAGTAAACACCAAAATGTCTAGCTACAATGAAATGACCAAATTCATGGATAACCACAATAAAACTAAGCATGAAAACAAATGCAAGCAATGCCTTCAATTTTCTTCACTCCTTATCCAATTAATGTTACTAAGATTCCAAATAATAAAATATTCATTAACAAGGAATCTGTGCGATCCAAAATTCCTCCATGTCCAGGAAGTAAATTCGAAAAATCTTTCTTTCCTGTACTACGTTTGATTACCGAAAAAGCTAAGTCCCCTAATTCCGCAACAATTGGACACATAATACATAAACTGACTGTCAATAATACATCCAAATGTTTTATATACAATAAAGAAACGAGTAGACTAAGCGCAAATCCACCAATAACGCCCCCAATAAATCCTTCCCAGCTTTTCTTTGGTGAAACACGAGGAATCATTTTGTGTTTTCCTAATTTTCTTCCTACTAAATACGCAAATGTATCTGAAGCATAAGTTGCGAACACAATTGTCCATAAATAACGATGTTCAATTTGTAACAAGCCAATAGCTTTATAAATCAAAGAAAAAATCATAAAAAACGCAAGGGCTGTAAAAGAATCTTGCGATGTGATTTCCGGAAAGAAAATAGGAAGTGCCCATAACAGAGCAACAACAAATGCATAATATGCATATAAGAACGTACTTGGAATAAAACGAGAAACAAGTACTACGATTGCACACAATGGAATAAACCATACTGGCCATTTACGATTTTGTCTATGTGCATTCATCCATTCAAAACATCCACCTGCTACTATTACAAGCGCTAATAATTCAAGAGGAATTCCTCCTAAATATACTGGAAAAAATACAACGGCAATAATGGCTATGGCCGTAATAACTCTTTGTTTCATTTACTTAATTCCTCCAAATCGACGATCTCTTTCATTGTATTCCTTAATACAGTCAATTAAACATTGTTTATCAAATTCAGGCCAAGAAACAGGGGTAAAAATAAATTCCGCATAAGCTACTTGCCACAATAAAAAATTCGATAAGCGTTGTTCTCCACTTGTACGAATCATTAAATCAATGTCTTCTTCAACAAATAAATACTTAGAAAACTCACTTTCTGATAAATCATTTGCTCGTTTGTTGTCCACAACTTCTTGAGCATATTTTTTGATTCCCAAAGTAATTTCTCTTTGAGCACCATAATTAATAGCCAAACAAAGATTTAATCCTGTATTATTTTTACTTTGTTCAACTGCTTTATTGACAACGTTTTGTGTTTCTTGTGGAAATTTATCAAGTTCTCCAGCAAAAGTAACTTTAATATTGTTTTCCATTAATTCTTTCATGTAACGATCAAAAAATAATCCCGGCAATTTACATAAATAGCCAACTTCTTCTTCTGGTCGTTTCCAGTTTTCGGTTGAAAAAGCATATAAAATCAACTTTTTAATTCCTAATTCATTAGCAGCCAAACCAATTTCACGAATCATATCCGCTCCTTTTTTGTGCCCAGCTGTTCTTGGTAATCCTCTTTTTTTGGCCCAACGACCATTTCCATCCATAATAATGGCGACAGTTTCAGGTATTTTCATATTCTTAACACATCTTTCTAAAATATAGTTGCATTATATCACACCAAAAAAGAAAAGCCCAACTAGGGGCTTATACATTCAAAATTTCTTTGCGTTTTTTATCCACAGCATCTTCGATACTCTTAATATATGTATCTGTTAATGTTTGTGAATCTCCTAATAATCCATCACGATCATCTTCTGTGATTTCTTTATCTTTCTTAATT
Source organism: Floccifex sp. (assembly GCF_051873495.1). Lineage (NCBI taxonomy): Bacteria > Bacillati > Bacillota > Erysipelotrichia > Erysipelotrichales > Erysipelotrichaceae > Floccifex > Floccifex sp. The sequence continues at coordinate 18,730 of NZ_JBJEEX010000143.1, read as the reverse complement.
GCTTCATTACAATTACGACGAATATTACGAACAGCTACTTTAGCTTCTTCTCCGTATTTATGAGCTTCTTTAGCTAATTGTTCACGACGTTCCTGTGTTAATTGAGGAACATTAATACGAACTAAATCAGCTTCTGTTAAAGGATTCAATCCTAAGTTAGCTGCTGCAATCGCATGTCCAACTGCCTTGGTAATTGAACGATCATATGGTTTAACAACCAATTGTGTTCCTTCTAATACTGAGATTTTAGCCAATTGATTAATTGGCATCATTGCTCCGTAATATTCAACTTGAACTCTTTCTAATAAAGAAGCAGATGCACGACCTGTACGAATGACACGTAGGTTTGCTTCTAAATTATCAAGGGTATCCATCATTTTTTCTTCTGCAATTTCTAAATATTCTGCCATGATAATTATCCTTTCCTTGAGATTATTGTACCATCAACTTCTTGATTCACGGCTTTAATGATATTTCCTGGTTCATTCATATTAAATACAACTAAATCAATGTCATTGTCCATACACATTGAAATAGCCGTTGAATCCATTACTTGTAGCCCTTCATTTAGAACATCCATAAATCCTAAGCGATCATATTTTTTTGCTTCTGGATGTTTCTTTGGATCACAGTCATAAACACCATCTACCCCGTTTTTTGCCATCAAAATAACATCTGCATCAATTTCTGAGGCACGAAGAGCTGCTGTCGTATCAGTTGAAAAATAAGGTGATCCTGTTCCGGCTCCAAAAATCACAATTCTTCCTTTTTCCAAGTGACGAACTGCACGTCTTAAAATAAATGGTTCCGCTACTTTTTGCATTTCCACAGCAGTTTGAACACGTGTTTGCACACCAATTTGTTCCAATGCATTTTGAACCGCTAAAGCATTAATGACTGTTCCCAACATTCCCATGTAGTCACCTTGTGTTCTCTTAACACCAAGTTCAGCCATCTCTTTACCACGGATAATATTTCCACCACCTACAACGATAGCTAATTGTACACCTTCTTCTTGGATAACTTTTAATTCCTGAGCCAATCGAGCTAGTACATCTTGATTGAGTAATTTACCATCCCCAGAAAGAGCTTCTCCACTTAATTTCAATAATACACGCTTATACATAAAATTTTGCTCTCCTTTATAATTCCATAGCAATTATACACTATATTCATTTCAAAAAAAAGGACGAAACGCTCTCGTTTCATCCTTAAAAAACCTTGAAAAATTACATGTTAGCTTGTGCCATTACTTCTTCAGCAAAGTTTTCTTCACGTTTTTCAATTCCTTCACCAGCTGCATAACGAACAAATGAAACGATATCAGCTTGAGATTCTTTTAAGAATTGAGAAACTTTTTGTTTGTCACCAAAAATGTATTCTTGTTCAACTAAGCATTGATCTTTAAAGTGTTTATCAACTTTACCTTTTAAGATACCTTCTAATACTTTTTCTGGTTTGTTAGCCATTTTTGGATCTTGTTGCATCATAGTTAATTGTAATTGACGTTCATGATCAACGATTTCAGCTGGAATATCAGCTTGAGATACATAAGCTGGAGCCATTGAAGCAACTTGCATTGCAATGTTTTTAGCAACAGTAGCATCTTCTTTTCCACTTAATACAACTAAAGCAGAAATTTTTCCACCCATGTGCATATAGCTTCCGAAGAATTGGTTGTCTTCTTTAGTTACAACTTCAACACGACGTAAAGAAATTTTTTCTCCGATAGTTGCAGTTGCGTTTGTGATTAAATCATTGATTGTTCCTTCAGGAGTAGAAATAGCTAAACAAGCTTCTACATCAGCTGGTTTATTTTCTAAAACAGCAGTTTGAATTTTATCTAATAAAGATAAGAATTGTTCGTTTTTGCTTACGAAGTCAGTTTCTGAGTTAACTTCAAATAAAATTCCTGTGTTTCCAGAAACAGCTACACGAGTTAAACCTTCAGCAGCAATACGTCCTTCTTTTTTAGCTGCTTTAGCGATTCCTTTTTCACGTAACCAGTCAACTGCTTTAGCCATGTCACCATCATTAGCAGACAAAGCTTTTTTGCAATCCATCATTCCGGCACCAGTTTTTTCACGTAATTCTTTTACTTGTTGTGCAGTGATAGCCATGATTGTGTCCTCCTGTTTGATTATTCTGCTTTTTCTTCTACTTTTTCAGCTGGTTTTTCTTCTTCAGCTTTAGGAGCTCTGTTGAAACGACGATTTCCGTTGTTTTTACGTTCGAAGTTACGTTTTCTACGTTCTTCATTACGTTGACGACGACGTCTTTCGTTTTCAGCGATTTGTGCTTCAACGTTTTTAATAACGTCTTCCATTGTTACATCATCTTCAGTTTCATCTAAGTAAGCAATTTCTAATAAACCACCTTTAGCATCAACGATAGCATCAGCTAAGATAGTTAAAACTAAACGTACTGAACGATTTGCATCGTCATTTGAAGCGATTGGATAATCAGCATCTTCTGGATCACAGTTAGTATCTAACATTGCGAATACAGGGATACCTAATTTTTTAGCTTCTGCAACAGCGTTGTGTTCTTCTTTTGGATCCACGATAACGATTGCATCTGGAAGTTTCTTCATTTCTTTAATTCCACCTAATGAAGTTTCCAATTTTTCTTTTTCTTTACGTAAATTAGCTTGTTCTTTCTTAGTGTAAACTTCGATTTTTCCGCTAGCTTCCATTTCTTCAATTTCAACTAAACGTTTGATACGTTTTTGGATTGTACGGAAGTTTGTTAATAAACCACCTAACCAACGTTTGTTTACATAGAATGAACCAGAACGTAAAGCTTGTTCTTCAACAACATCAGCAGCTTGTTTTTTAGTTCCTACAAATAATACTTTTCCACCACGTTCTGAAATTGCTTTTAATTCTAAATAAGCATCTTCAATTTGTTTTTGTGTTTGTTCTAAGTCTACGATATAGACTCCGTTACGGCTGGTATAGATGTATGGTTTCATCTTAGGATTCCAGCGACGAGTTTGATGACCAAAATGTACACCATTCTCTAAAAGTTTTTTCATTGATACAATTGACATAATAGTCCTACCTTTCCGTTCTTCCTCCACCACTTCCAACGAAAGCAACACTAAGTGCACGGGCAATCGAATTCATGGTGTGTGTTATCAAAGCGCACTCGCGCTCATGTATTATACCAAGTCAAATCCTAGGATTCAAGATATTTTTCATAATAAGAAATAGTTTTTTCATCCATTTCGACTTCCATTAAAACACCATCATCTTGATATTCTACATCAATGACTTTACTACCTTTATTAATATCGTTTATTAAATTTCCATACGGTATTTTTAACTTCACGATTTTACTTGAAAACAACATTTCATCAATTGTTTTTAGTAATACAGATACATCTTCTTTTACACTAATATATAATTGATCATTTTCTTTGCGAGGATATTCAATATCTGTTAAATCACATTTGTTGTAGACATTTAAAACCGGAATAGAATCCGCATGAATATCTTTTAAAGTTTCTTGGGTTGTCAATTTTTGTTGTATTAAAGATGAACTGGAAGCATCCATAACATGAATCAATAAATCCGCTTCTTGTACTTCTTCTAACGTCGAATGAAAAGCTTCAATCAACGTATGCGGTAAATTCGAAACAAATCCAACGGTATCCGATAATAAAAATGAATGATTATTATATGTTATTTTTCTAGTATTCGTTGTTAGAGTCGCAAACAACATATCCTTTTCAAATACTTGTTTGTCACTACAAGCATTTAAAAGCGAAGATTTCCCGGTATTGGTATAGCCCACTAAGCAAACTTTTTTAATCCCATTTTTATTTCTTTGTTTGCGTTGCAGATTTCTTTGCCCTTCAAGTTCTTTTAATTCTTTTTTAGCTCTTTGAATTTGTTTAGAAATCGTACGAGAATCAATTTCTATTTTCTTTTCTCCCATTCCCTTATTTCGATTTCCACCTTTTTGACGATCCATATGTGTATAACTTCCCTTTAAACGAGGAAGAAAATACTGTAAAGTCGCAACCTCAACTTGTAAAAAAGCTTCTTTAGTTTTAGCTCTTCTTTGAAAGATGGACAAAATAAGATAGGTTCTATCCATAACCTCACATTGCCATGTTTTTTCTAATTCTTGTTGTTGACTAGGCGATAAATCACAATTAAATACCACAACATGAATGTCTTTAATTTGTAATTGATGCCCTATTTCTTCAATTTTTCCTTGATTTAAACATGTTTTTTTATTAATGGAACGTAAATTCTGTGTAATCACGCATTCTACTTCCATCTCACATGCCAAAATCAATTGCCTCATTTCTTCTATTTCTTCTTCAAAGTGAATCATTTCCGGTAAATGAGGTCCTGCTAATATTACTTTTTCCATTTTATTTCCTTTTCAAGTGGATGTGCACTTTCATATACTTCTTTTAAACGATTCATTGATACATGCGTATAAATTTGTGTTGTTGATAAAGAAGAGTGTCCCAATAATTCTTGTACCACACGAATATCCGCTCCATTATCTAATAAATGCGTTGCGAAACTATGCCGAAACATATGAGGATGTACTTTCATATTAAAGTTAATATCATCGGCATGTTTTTGCATCAAATATTGTATTCCTCTCGATGTTAATTGATTTCCTCGATTAGAGATAAACACAAAATCTGTTTTCGTTTTCATTTGCCAGTATTGTTGTTTATATTGAACAAGTAATTTTTCAAAACCTTTAAAAAAAGGCACCAATCGTTCTTTGTCCCCTTTTCCAACAACACAAACATATCGCTCATTTAAATGAATGTCATTCCATTTTAAATTAGCAAGTTCACTCACACGTAGTCCACAAGCATATAACATTGTAAACATCGTCTTATCTCTTAATTGATTTAAATCATTAATATCATATGTATTTAAAAATTCTTTTACTTCTGAAACAAAAAGAAATTCCGGAATATTTTGCTTCTTCTTCAAAGATGGAAGCGAATCAATAGCCGATACATTAAATCCCATATATTCATTCAAATAACGATAAAAAGAGCGAATCGAAGATAGCTTTCTTGCGATTGTCGCATCTTTTGCCTGAGTTCCATCTGGAAGCGTACGAATATGCACTACATAATTCAATAATACAATACGATCAACGTGTTCAAAATCAATGGCCTGAGATTGCAGATAATCCCTAAATTGATTTAAGTCCCTTTGATACGCTTCCCGAGTTTTTATGGATTGTGAATTCTTGCGATCTATATAATCTAGAAAACGCCTAATATATTCATCCATTAATAATTTCCTCAATTTCCTTAATTCGACAAATAGCCTGATTCGCTAATTTTTCTTTTCGCTCTTTCTTTTTACACTTTTCTTTCAATGACATAATTCCAAAGTTAGCATTCATTGGTTGAAAATGCTTTGGATCACAGTGAGTAATATAATACGCTTGCGATCCCATAACACATGTATTTCCAAACTCAATGCATTCTTGACCTTGTAGGAAACGTGCCATATTTATACCAGCAATACAACCACTCGCACAGCTTTCAACATATCCTTCAACGCCTGTAATTTGTCCCGCAAAGAATAAATCTTCTCTTTTTTTTGTTTGATATGTTTCTTTTAAAACCATTGGTGAAGAAATATATGAATTTCTATGCATAACTCCATAGCGAACAATTTTACAGTTTTCTAGACCTGGAATCATAGAAAAAACACGTTTTTGTTCTGGCCATGTTAAATGGGTTTGAAATCCTACGATATTATACAAAGAACCGGCAACGTTATCTTGTCTAAGTTGTACAACCGCATAAGGATGTTGTCCTTCTAATTCCAATCCAACTGGCTTTAATGGACCAAACAACATTGTTTTAGGCCCTCTTGAAGCCATTTCTTCAATTGGCATACAACCTTCAAACACATTAATATCTTCAACCCCATCGTGCATTTTTGCACATTCGGCATGAATCAATTCATTATAGAAATTCATGAATTCTTCTTGTGTCATAGGACAGTTGATATAACTTGCTTCTCCTTTATCATATCTTGATTTAAAATACGCTTTTGAAAAATCAATAGAATCTTTTTCAATAATAGGAGCTGCTGCATCATAAAAATGAAATGTATCTTGTTGTAGATAATCAACAATCTCTTGTGCAAATGCATCAGAAGTTAATGGTCCTGTGGCAATAATACATGGTCCATCAGGAATTTTAGTAATTTCTTTGTATTCAATATCAATATTAGGATGATTTTTTATTGTATTCGTTATATATTTCGAAAATTCATGGCGATCAACTGCTAATGCACTACCAGCTGGTACTGCATGTAAATCCGCTGATTTCATAATTAATGAATCCATAATTCTTAATTCTTCTTTTAATATACCAACGGCATTGTTCATACTATTTGAACGAAGGGAATTCGAACAAACTAATTCCGCAAATTGATCGGTATGAAAAGCAGGTGGATATTTAGTAGGTCGCATTTCAACTAAGTGAACGTGAATTCCTCTTTTAGCACATTGATATGCTGCTTCACAACCAGCTAGTCCTGCTCCAATAATTGTTACTTCTTTCATTTTATTTTTCCTTTTTTGGTTCTTTTCTTACATATTTACACTTTGGATAGTTCGAACATCCAATAAACGTTGTACCAAAACGAGATTTTCTTCGCACTAATTCTTTACCACATTCTGGGCACATTTCCCCAATTGGTTCTGGTTTTGCTTTTTCTTTTAAAGGTACAATTGTTTTACATTCAGGATACTTAGAACAAGCCCAGAACGGTCCATATCGTCCTTTTTTAATCACCATGTACGCTCCACAATTAGGACACGTTTTTTCTTGTCCATTGCTGTCTTTCGTGATTTCTTCTTGTTCTTGTGATTCCGTATACTTACACTTAGGAAAACTAATACAAGATATAAATTTTCCATAGCGACCATTGCGATAAACTAAGTCTTGACCACATTCTGGGCACTTACGACCCACTTTTTCTAATTCTACTTCCTTCATTTCTCCATATGCTTTTTCAACCAATGGATTAAAAGTATCATAGAATTCATGTAAATAGGCAATGTTATCGATTTCGCCTTCAGCAATTTTATCTAATGCTTGTTCCATACTCGCTGTATACTTAACATTAATAACAGTTGGAAAATATTCTTGTAGTTTTTCATCTGTTAAAAAACCTTGTTCCGTTGGAACAAATACTTTTGTTTTACTTGATTCCGATGATTTTTCCATCGATACATATAAACGCTTTTGTAGTGTATCGATAATCGTTGCATATGTACTCGGACGACCAATCGATTGTTTTTCTAATTCTTTAATCAAGCTAGCTTCTGTATAACGAGCAGGTGGTTCTGTAAAGTGTTGAGAAGCATGAGTTGGTACATCTTTATATACTTTACCTACTTCAATTTCCGGTAATAACTCTTCACTTGTTTTTTCATATTTACCAAATACTTTATAGTATCCATCAAAAGTCATTACTTGACCTGTGGCTTTAAATTCTATGTGATCACAATCAAATACAATCGTAGTTACATCATACTGACTAGGTGCCATTAAAGACGCTAGGGTACGATAATAAATCATGGCATATAGACGATTTTCTTCTGATGTTAAGTATGGTTTTACACGTTCTGGTGTATTCATAATATTTGTTGGACGAATCGCTTCGTGAGCATCTTGCGCATTTTTATTGTTTTTTTCATGGGCTTTACCAACATATTGTTTTCCATATTCTTCTTCAATAAAAGCCTTAGCATCTTTAACGAAGATATCCGATAAACGCGTAGAATCAGAACGCATATAAGTAATTAAACCTTCCATGTGGTCTCCAAGTTTTACCCCTTCGTACAAACGTTGGGCAATACTCATCGTACGTTTGGCTCCATATCCTAATTTAGTACTTGCATCTTGTTGTAAAGTTGATGTGATATATGGAAGCTTCGGTTGTTTTTTCTTTCCTTTTTTAGAAACGTCCACAACTGTAAAATCATTTTTACAACGTTCTAAAATCGCATCAGCTTCTTCTTTTGTCTTTAATTGTGGTTTATTTCCATCAATTTTAGAAAGCTCAATTTGGAATGTTTTTCTTCCTTCTTTAATATCTGCTTTAATTTCCCAGTATTCTTCTGGTTTAAATTTTTGAATAGCTCTTTCTTTCAATACAATTAAGTGAAGCGCAACCGATTGTACACGCCCTGCTGATTTAGAATGGATTTTTTTCTGTAATAATTTACTAAGCTTAAATCCAATAATACGATCTAAGAAACGTCTAGTTTCTTGAGAACGAACTAAGCGCATATCAATTTTACGAGGATGTTCTAAAGCATCAAGAACCGCAGGTTTAGTTACTTCATGAAATTCAATACGTTGTGTTGTATCCATATCCAAGTCTAAGACTCTAGCTAAATGCCAAGCAATAGCTTCTCCTTCACGGTCCGGGTCACTTGCTAAATAAATTTTATCTGCTTTTTTCGCAAGTTCCTTTAATTCTTCCACTGTCTCTTTTTTATCTTTACTTATTTTATATGTAGGTTGAAAGTCATTTTCAACATCAATCCCAAGTCGTTCTTTTCCTGTTGTTGCCAAATCACAAACATGTCCTTTACTTGAAACAACTTTATAATCGCTTCCTAAGTATTTTTCAATAGTTTTTGATTTTGATGGTGACTCAACAATAATTAAATTCTTTTTCATGTTATTCCCCCATGTTTCTCTATAAAAGCAAAAAATAATTCATTTGTCAAATATCATCTAACTCTTTTTCATCTAATAATATATTTGCTCCATTAAATATTAAAGTATTACATCCCATGTATTCTTTATTTTCAAAAGCTGTTGGTAAACAATAAACAGGTTTTGATAATTCTAAGCATTCATTTACCGTCAACATTGTTCCCGATTTTTCCTTTGCCTCAATCACTACTAAAGCACTAGAACATGCTGCAATCAAGCGATTTCGCCATGGAAAATGATAAGCTAAAGGTGCTACATTCATAGGATATTCACTAATAATTAATTGTTTTTCCCTCATTTCATAAAATAGTTTAGTGTTTTCTTTTGGATAAATGCGATTGATTCCACATCCAATAATACCAATTGTATCAGAGTCCATACTACATTGATGTGCCATAGCATCGATGCCCTTTGCCAATCCGGAAACAATACAATATTTTTGTTTTACATGATTGACAATTGTTTTCGTATTTTGAAGTGCTTGTGACGTACAATTTCGAGCCCCTACTATTCCTATACTTTTCTTTTTGAGTAAAGAATAATCTCCAATATAAAATAATATCCAAGGAGGATATCGCAAATGTTTCATGCACTCAGGATATTGTTCATCAACAATGGTTACATAATCATATGGATATTCAATAATTTTATATGGTTCTTGATTATGAATGGCTTTAGCAATGCGATTCCAGTCTCCATTGTATTGAATCGCATAATATAAAATTCTATACTTTAAATCTTTCATATTAATATATTCGACAAAATCAGAGAAAACGCAAAATTTTTTTAAAAAAAAAGAAATGATTTCTCATTTCTCTTAAAATAATTTAATTTGTAGTTGTTTTTGAACAGGACCATAACTTTTACGATGACATTCCAATACCCCATAAGTTTCAAGAGCTTGTAAATGTTGTTTCGTTGGATAGCCTTTATGATTTTTAAATCCATATTCAGGATATTGTTTATCTAATTCCACCATGTAATGATCACGAGAAACTTTTGCCAAAATCGATGCAGCCGCAATACAAATTGATTGCTGGTCTCCTTTGACAATGGCATGTACTTCTTTTTCCAAATTAGGAAGTGGCATAGCATCTGTTAATACAACTGATGCTTCAGCTTCTTTAGCAATTTCAAACATCGCATCTTGACATGCTCGATAAATATTTTTTTGATCAATTGTTTTTTCATCCACAAACACAATTTTATACCAAAGTGCCTGTTCTATAATTTGAGAATATAAAGCTTCTCTTTTTTTCTCAGTCAACTTCTTAGAATCATATATATCCGGATGAAAATAATTCTTTTCAAATACAACTCCAGCTACAACAACTGGACCTGCTATAGGTCCTCTTCCTGCTTCATCTAAACCAACAACTAATTGATCGTAATCCCATTCTAAAGGGTGTTCTATACTTTTTCCCATGTAATGGCTCCTAGTCGATTTTCACGAATATCCTTAACAAAACTATGCATCAACCGATTTTCATCGATATCACCTTTAGATAGATATCCTCTAACCTTCGCAATTTCGCACAGAGTTTCATATGGTTTTTCTTGAATTTCAATTTTGTATGTATTAGTCAAGGCTTCGGGTTTATTTTCCATCAACCATTGACAAGCATACATTGCCAATTCATCCATGGTAACAACTTCATCTTTAATAGATCCTAATAAAGCTAATTTATAACCAACTTCCTGATCATCAAATTTTGGCCATAAAACACCAGGCGTGTCTAATAATTCTAAATCACTTGCTAATTTAATCCACTGTAGACTTTTGGTCACACCAGGGCGATCCGCTGTTTGAGCTGCTTTTCTTTTCGCAAGTGAATTAATAAAAGTGCTTTTTCCGACATTAGGAATTCCACAGACCATTGCACGAAGAGCTCTTGGTTTAATTCCACGGCGTTTTTGTTTTTCAATAAAAGATGAACAAATTTCTTTGGAAGCATCAATCAATTGTTTTTTGTAATTGTCTTTTAATAAGTCAAGGGCAAGTACTTTATTTCCTTGTTGTTCTAAATAAGCAATCCACTGTTTAGTCATAGCTTTATCCGCTTTATCTTTTTTCGATAAAAGAATAAGTCTTGGTTTATTACCAATTAATTCATCTAACATAGGATTTTTACTTGCTTCCGGGACACGACAATCACGTATTTCAATCACAAAATCCACTTTCTTTAAATTTTCTTCCATTTGACGTTTGGCCTTTGCCATGTGTCCTGGATACCATTGAATTACTTTTTTCTGTTCCATATTAATTAATTCCTATTTCGGTAAACGGAAATAAAACGAGTACACCTTTTCCAAAAATCTGACTCTTTTGAATTGGTCCAACCGTTACATCACGACTATCTTTTGAATAAGGACGATTATCTCCCATTAAAAAATATTCATCTTCATTTAAAGTAACCGAATCAAAATCACAGGCTTCTACAACCGTAATTCCTTGATTGTTTACATAGTCTTTCATCACACGATTAAAAAAGCCAAATTCATTCACCATTTCTTGGCGGTATTCTTCATCAATGTATTCACTTTCATCGAGTTTATTTCCATTGATATATACTTCATCATCAACACAAGAAATAGTTTCACCAGGCATTCCAATTACTCGTTTTACCCAATGCGTTTCTTTACCACTTTCTTCATCCATCATCTTAATAACTACAACATCGCCTCTTTCAATTGAGCCAATGTATGTAGATGCGATACTTGTAAACCCAAATTCACCGTCTTGTAAAGTGGGATACATACTTCTTCCTTTAACATTTACAGGATGGGCTATAAAATTCACAAACAATAAAAATACAAGAGCTGTAATCGCAAAGACCTTAACAAAGTCAAGAATGTCTTCAAATATTGAGCGATCATCTTCATCATTATACTTTAATTCGTCTTTTTTCATAAAGAAACCCCCATAAAAATAAAAGGCGAGAATCTCGCCTTAATTTATTAACGTACTTCTTTTAAACGAGCTGATTTACCAGAACGTCCACGTAAATAGTGAAGTTTATTACGACGTACTTTACCGTTACGAACGACTTCAATTTTTTCGATGATTGGTGAATGTAAAGGGAATTTACGTTCTACACCGATTCCGCTTGACATTTTACGTACTGTGAATGTTTCAGAGATTCCTCCACCAACACGTTCAATGACAACACCTTCGAAAATTTGGATACGGCTCTTGTCACCTTCTTTAATTTTTACGTGTACACGTACAGTACTTCCTGAACGGAATTCTGGGATGTCTGTTTTTAATTGCGATTTTGTTACTTCATTCACTAAATTTAAATTCATCTGTTCTTCCTCCTATATCTATCTATTCTTACAAATTGTTCATACACAATACTGCCAGCGGAACAACCGTGCATAAATGCTAAAATATTTTAGCATTTAATTTTATTCAATGCAATTCTTTTTTATGGATTCAATATAGTTTTTATCTTCTTCAGATAAATCCAATTGTTCCAACAAATCTGGACGATGATGTAAAGTATTTTCCAATGCCTTTTCGTGACGCCATTTATTAATATTGGCATGATGTCCACTTAATAAAACATCCGGTACTCTTTTACCATCGTATACTTCTGGACGCGTATATTGGGGATATTCTAACAATCCATTTGAAAACGAATCATCATCACTTGAATCTTGTTTAATAACACCTGGTAAAAGACGCAAAATACAATCACACATAACCATACATGCACTTTCCCCACCCGTTAAAACAAAGTCACCTAAAGATAATTGTATATCTACATAATCACGAATTCTTTCATCAAAGCCTTCATAGTGTCCACAAATAAAAATCAAGTGATCTTTCAATGATAATTCCTTGGCAATTCCTTGATTAAATGTTTTTCCTTGTGGTGTTAATAAAATAACTGTACTGTTTTCTGTTCGAATTGATTTTAATGCATCTAAAATCGGCTGACACATTAAAACCATTCCAGCTCCTCCACCATAAGGTGTATCATCTACGTGTCCATGTTTTTCTTTGGTGAATTTGCGAAAATCAACGACTTCAAATTCAAATAAATCTTTATCTTTAGCTCTTTTGATTATGCTTGTATGCAATAATGGTTCAAAATATTCTGGAAATAAAGACAAAACCGAAATTTTCATCGTAAACCTTCCATTTCTTTAATATAGATTACCTTTTCTTTTGTATCTACATCCAATATAAATGCTTGTACAAAAGGAAGTAAAAAAGAAGTATCTTTTCCTTTAATTCGTAAAACCAAATTAGCTCCTGTTTCCAAGATATCCACAACTTTACCCAAATTTTTATTTGCCTCATTAACGACTGTACAATCCATTAATTCATGATAGTAAAATGTATCATCGTCTAATTCAGGTAAATCTTCTTTGTGAATCCATAGATCTTTTGTTTTTAGTTGTTCTGCTTTTTCAATTGAATCAATTCCTTCAAAAAAACAATAACCAAATCCCTTCTGCATACGGAATTTTTTCACAACTAAAGAAGATCCATCGCTTAAATATAGGCGGTTTCCTGTTTTAAAGCGATCAAAAGCTTCATCTGTTACTAAATATATTTTACATTCTCCTTTTAGAGCGTGTGTATTAATAATCGTTCCAACTTTAATCATTTTTATCTCCAAAAAAAGGATGTGAATCACATCCTAATACGCTTCAAATTTTACTGAAATTTTCTTGTGTGCATCTTTAGAAGCAATTGCCATCATTTGTCTTAAACTACTAGCCATTGTTCCTTTTCTTCCAATTAAACGAGCTACATCATCGCTATTGGCATAAACATACAATAAAACTTCATTTTCATTTGTTGAAGTCATTGTCTTTACAGACAATGAATTTTTTTCTTCAACAAGAGGTTCACATAAATCAAATAATGTTTTTTCTAAATCTGTCATGACTATTTAGATTCATGAAATTCTTTCATGATTCCTTCTTTAGATAAAATGTTACGAACTGTATCAGTTGGTTTAGCTCCATTGTTTAACCATTTTAAAGCTAATTCTTTATTAACAGTTACATTTCCTTCTTCTTTAGTAGGATTGTATGTACCGATTTCTTCGATAATACGACCATCACGTGGGCTACGTGAATCAGCTGCTACGATACGATAGTAAGGAGCATGTTTTTTACCCATTCTTTTTAAACGTAATTTAACCATATAAATAACCTTCCATTTCTTTCAATTGCCTTAGTAGAATACCATGGCTTTATATAGGTGTCAAGTATTTTTACTTAACATTTAATAAAATTAAAGCACACATAAAGCCCATCAAAATATAAACATATTTTTTATTTAATTGTTCCTTAAAACACAAACTTCCAATCATTCCTACAAATACAATTGTGAACACACTATAACATGGATATACAATTAAAGATGGTAAAACATATAATGATTTCAATAAGAATCTAGCGCTAAAATAATTAGGAATTCCAATTAATATTCCAAATAATAAATCATTTCGCTTAATTCTTTGTTTTGATTTTAAAATCGATATCACACAAAACAAGAAAGCCACCAAAAAAGTAATGACCAAAAATAAATTATCATTTGTTCCAACTTGTTCAAATACTTTTGACATTGCATCTGCACTTCCATTGAACAATAGTAAACAAACCAACATGGAAATAGAATATACTTTTTGTTTTGTATTCATATTTTGAAGTAAAACAATACAAACAATAGCTAAACAAATTCCAATAATTTGGAAACATGAACTAATTTCATGGAATATAAAAATACTTAATAAAGTAGGAACAAGAATTCCTAGTTTTTGAAAGGTACAACTTAATGTCATTCCATTGGTTTGTATACTCCTTTGAAACAACACAAAGCTAATCCAATAAAAAAATCCGTTTAATATTCCTAAATACATTGAATTATTGAAATGAAAGTCTTGTACAAAGAACAAGGAACAAAGAATACAAATAAAATAATTGGCACTTAATAGTGCCATTTCATTGGTAATATAAGACTTTGAAAGTTTCATTAAAATTGATATGATGCCACTACTTAAAATAGCACACATCAAATAAATCATGACATAGCCTCAACTGCCCAGTCAAAATCAATACGAACATCTTCTTCTAAATTTTGATAAACATTTTCTACTTTATGATATAAATCTAAGTCAAAAGAAATTTTTCCTTGTTCAAAATCTTGAAAATAAAATTTTATTTCTAAATCAGGAGTGCAACGAATCGCATCTACTTGATATTGATTTTTAATTTGTTTATAAAATAAAACTTTCATGATTTCAATAATGCGATCATCTAATCCCATATCAAATAATTGAATCTTTTCAATTAAATCTTCTTGTGAACAAACCACTCTATTTCTATAGTCTTTTGTATCCGATATAACATCATCATCTTGAAATAAATCCATTACTTCATCTAATTCTTCTTGATTTGTTACATAATAAATATTGATTTTTTGTTCTGGGTCACAATACTGTAAACTATAATCAAGCAACGCTTCGTATCCACAATTACGACACTTAAACTTAAATAAAGACTGATTTAATAATTTGTTTTTACATCCTGGATTCTTTGATATATCAATGTATTTCCAAGTCTGACATGATGTTTTTTCATTACATTTCGGACAAGTGATTTTTGATTTTTCCATTATCTCTTTCCTTTCTTGACATTTAAAATAATTGGCCATCCATCACAGTGAACCATATTAGCTACCACAAAAACAGGCTGTCCATCGATTTCGTTAAAATATGGTCCATTTTCAAGTGGAATAGAAACATCGCCACTGTTTCCTTTTAAACTAAAGATTCCAACTTTTATAGATTGTTCATTTTCACGAACACAAACAAGAATATCATTTTCATCGTCTGCATCACAATCAAAGAAATCATCGCATCCCAATATGTCATGTTGAATTTCACTTAGTCTATTAAATAAACCACTTAAATTTTTTCCTGTATGTCGATTTATTGTATCAATTTCAAATAAACTCGGTGTATGATCATTTACATATTCTTGTCCTGCATAAATAAGTGTTGTTCCCTTTAAAAAGAAAATCATAGCACTGTAATTAATCAATGGTGCTTCTTCATTCACATACTCAACAAAGCGTTTTGTATCATGATTTTCAAGAAAACGAATTTTATTGTAGTTTGATGGATACATATTTTCTTGAAAATTTAGAGCTTGGGCATAATGAGAAAGCGCATATTTTCCTTCTAAATATTTTTCAAATACTTCTCGAATATCGTAATCATATTCCATGTCAAAGCATTCATATAATTCTACATCTTTAGCCGCATACATACCTTTTTTACGTGCCATATGTCCAAAACTCAGATGAACACTTTCCGCAAGCCAAATACAATCAGGATTTACTTTAAAAACAGCTTCTTGGGCATATTTCCAAAATTCCACTGGGATAAAGGAAGCTACATCACATCTAAATCCATCCACAATTTGTGCCCAATATACTAATGTATCTCTTAGATAATCCCATAAATCATGATTTGAATAATCTAAATCGTAAACATCTGTCCAGTCTCCTACTTTATTTCCCATTTCATTGTTTTCATTTTTATAGAAAAATTCAGGATGTTCTTTACTTAAAACAGAATCACGAGAGGTATGATTATAAACAACATCAATTATACATTTCATATTTCTTTTATGAATTTCTTGTACTAAATGTTTAAAATCATCTAATGTCCCATATTCAGGGTTTACACTTCGATAATCTTGAATAGAATAAGGACATCCTAAACTTCCTTTTTTTCCTTTTATACCAATAGGATGAATAGGAAGAAACCAGATAATATCTGTTCCTAATTCTTTAATACGATCTAAATCTTGTTCAACTGCTTTAAATGTTCCTTCACTTGTATGATTTCGAACATAAATAGAGTAAATCATTTGATTTTGTAGTTTTATATCTGTATTTTTCATAATCCAATCCTATTTCCAATTTTCAACCATATATTGAACCCATTCACAAAGCTTAGCACTACTATTATTAGCAACTTCCAATACTTTTTCATGGGAATGTTTTACTTTTGCGATTCCTGTGGCCATATTTGTGATACATGAAATTCCTAATACACGCATTCCCAAATAATTCGCAACCATTGTTTCAGGAACTGTTGACATACCTACTGCATCGGCTCCTAATGCTTTAAAGGCACGAATTTCCGCTGCTGTTTCATAACATGGACCATTAAAAAGCGCATAAACACCTGTTTTATAAGGAATATTTAATTGGTTTGCGCAATCTTTGGCAAAGTCCATTAATTCGTGATTATAGGCTTCTGTCATATCAGGGAAACGAGGACCTAAACGTTCATCGTTATCCCCAATTAATGGGTTATCTCCTAAAAAGTTAATGTAGTCACTGATAATCATTAAATCTCCTGGTTCAAAGTCTTGATTAATTCCTCCACAGGCATTGGTAACAATCAAGTCTTTTACTCCTAATTGTGACAACACATAAATAGGAAATGTTAATTGTTTCATTGTGAATCCTTCATAATAATGAAATCTTCCTTGCATACAAACAACTTCTTTGTTCCCTATTTTACCAAATACAAATTGATCCGCATGTCCTTGGATATTAGAATGAGGAAAATGAGGAATGGTTTCGTAAGGAATGGTTTCAATGTTTTCCATAGCCTCAACAATCGCACCTAATCCAGATCCTAATACAATACCAATTTCCGGTTTACGATTAACTTTACTTTGTATATAACTTTTTGCTTCCATAATTTGTGAATAAAACATAATTAAGATCCTCCTTTTTTTAAATACATATAATTAATGTTTTTCTTTTCTTTAAATTCTTTTTCACTATGATGATACATAAATCCGCATTTTTCCATTACTCTTTTTGATTTATGATTTTCATCATAGTATCCACACCACAATCCCGGGCTTTCTAATTCATCAAAAGCATATTGAATTAAGCACTTCATTGCTTCCACTGTATATTCATTTCCCCAATATTCTTGCCCAATCCAATAACCTATTTCAAGTTCTCCTATTTCTTGACTTAAATGATTGGCATCTTGTAATTCAATTGAACCAATTATCTTATTGTCTTTTAAACAAATCGCATAGGTAAGAGGACCACTTAAATACTTTTCAATAATTTCTTTACTATTTTCTACACTCGTATGAACAGGCCAACCTGCCATAGGACCAACATTAGGATTTTTAGCTTGTTGGTATAAATCAACTGCGTCTTGAATACTCCATGGTCTTAAAATCAATCGATTTGTTTCAAATCGCATTCCTTACCTCATGTTTAGATACCACTTCAAAGTGATACTTAACAATTCCTAAATCAACTTTTGTATACATTCCTTTTTTGGCTACAATTGAAACTTCATTATTCTTTTTTTGAATGATAAATTTTTGTTGATTCATCGCAGTGGGTGCTAAATAAGCTGCTTTGATTCCATCTAAATACCACTGTGGTTCGTTATTATCTACATCGATTTTCTTTGATTTATGAGAAATACCTTGATGTTCACCATATCCCAACGCAATCACTAATACTTGTTTTTCATTTCTATTCACTTTGGCCTTACTTTTCCCATGTGTCAGAGCAACCCAACAAGTATTTAGCCCTAATTCCTGTGCTTTTAAAACTAACATTTCCCCATAGTATCCAGCTTTTTCATCTAGGTCTTTAGATTTAGGTCCTACTAAAGCAATATAGTTTTTTACTCCACTGAATTTTCCATAATGAGCAAGTATATTATCAAAACACGTGGGTTCATCATATAGAATTTGAATATTCATTTGCGCTTTTTTATTAATGAATCGACATAGTGAATCAAGTTCTTTTCTTTTTTCAACTTCAATCATTTTATCTTTATATTGTCTAACACTATGTCTTTGTTCGATTAACTCCATGTAATTCATAGTTAAAATCCTTTCTGTCTATGTTCCTATTGAACTAACACACTCTAACGAGTGTGGGCTTTTTTTTATAAAGCCTGGTTC
>NZ_JBJEEX010000142.1:0-4206 GCF_051873495.1 Floccifex sp. | reverse complement strand
CACCTGATGCTCCTAACAATACAATGTATGGTGCATTGTTTGTGATGATACCAGTATCAATTTTACCTTCTTTATTGTTTGTGAATTGAACTTTATCATTTTTATTATCATCATATACAATGTCTGTTACTGCATCTGTTTTACTAGCTGTACCTTGGTTTTGGCTTCCATTAATTGATTGTTCATAAGTAGAAGTATATCCATCATCTCCAGCAACAGTTTCTGTTACATAGTATGTTGTACCTACAGGAATTTGATTAAACACAATGGCTTCTCCGTCCGCTAAACTAACATCCGTTCCGTTTTCATCATATGTGAATGTAATCTTTTGATCTGTTGCTTGTCCGTCTTTATACACTGTACCTGTAATATCTTGTTCTGGGGCGTAATCGGCCTGAACAAATTTGATATTGAATGCAAACGATTTAGTCTTATCACCATATTTACCTGTTACTGTTTTTCCTACTTCAAATGTTGCATTTTCAGTATATTGGTTTGTGAAATTAATCGCAGTTAATTTATCCTTTTCAGGTAATGAAGTATTACCTTTTTTTGCTTTAATTTGAGTAATTCCAACTGTACCATCATCTTCTACAGTGACATATACGTAGTAAGTAGTATCATCATATGTCCAATTAGCATCTGTTCCTGTATTTTCTTGAACTGTATAAATATAAACACCTGGAATTGTGTTAGTATTCTTTTTAAAAGTTAAAGTTCCATTTCCAGATTTCGATTGATTTGTACCATTAACATCATAATTAATGTCAATATCAGTTATCGAATGTGAAGGAAATACAGAGTCCAATTTTTCACCATTAGTATCTTTTTTATAAAATTCTTCATCTGTGCTACCATCAGAATTTTTGTATGTATAGTAACTATATGGTGTTACTGTAAAACTAAATTTTCCTTCAACCGTATTAAATCCATCTGCAAATTCTGCTGTTTTTGTAACATCAATTGATTTTGTATCTTCTGCCGCAAACACTGGACTAACAGCTGTAGCTAGAGCTAATGCACCGGCTAATACTACGGGTTTAATATTTTTTCTAAACATAATTTGTTTCCTCTTTTCTTATTTTTTAAAGGTTTCGTCTTCTGCATACCAGAAGTACCGATCCTTTTATATCGGACTTTTTGACAGGTCCGAATACACGACTATCCTGGCTGTTTTCTCGATTATCTGCTAACAGGAATACTTCTCCTTCTTTTAGTTTTACTGGAAATGTTATTCCTTCTTTATATGGATAGGTTTCTTTATAGACGTGGCTTTCCTGTTGAACGAAGCCATTCACTAACAACTGTCCATCTTCGTTGATATCCACTGTATCACCTTCAACAGCGACGACTCTTCTAACAATTGTTCTATCTTTATACTCTATTACGACCGTATCTCCCATTATGTATTTTGAATTCATCTTGTAATAGGCTACAAGATCTCCTTCACAGAATGCTGGAGACATAGAGTCATCTGGATTTGCCATGAATCCAAAGCAGAATCCAAACAATACAATGAATATCACCGTAAGCATCCCGAGTTTTAACAGCAGGTCTTTGATGTCTTGTTTCAAAGCTTGACTTTGATTCATTAAATTAATACCTTTCAATAAATTGTTTGAATATCCAAACAACATTGATAAAATTGATATGAAATTATTAAACAAGTACCAATTGTTTAATAGTTTTCATTTTATGTAGAGTAAGTTTTGTATCTTTCAAAATTCTAACTTACTCTACATTTTTAATTGTCTTTTCTTTCTAAGAACTAAATAGATTGCACCTAATTCAGCTACAATGATTCCAATCATTCCTAATGAAGAATGGTCATCTTCATTGATACCAGTTAACGGAACAGCTTGTTTATCGTTAGTAAATAAAATTGATGTATCATTTACTAAACTTCCTGTTGTTTCTTTTCCAGAAGTAGCGTTTCCATCACCAACTTTAACTGTAGTTGTATAGCCTTCAGAATTACCCATTTCTTCAACCACTTTATAAGTAGAATTGTATTGAATATTTTTAAGAGTAATTGATTCATCATCGCTTAACTCAACTGTTACATAACCATCTTCATTAAAAGTTAAAGTTTGTGTTTCATCACCTTTTGTTGCTTCTATGGTTCCACTATATTTAGTTTCGCCTGGTTTTGTTAGATATACCTGGAAACTAAAGTCACGTTTCTTGTCTCCAAATAAACCAGTAACATCTTTTGAAATAGTTAGGTTTCTAAAAATCTTAGTTTCATCGACTTGTACAACCGGTTTTTGATAAGCGACTTTTCCAGTTTCTCCTTTGTATGTGTAACTTACAAAAGTATTCGCATTGTCATTTGAATAGAAACCAGGTTTTCCACTACTTGTAGTATTACCGGCTAAATCAGTGTTCGCATCACCAACAATATTTCCATAACCATTTTGTTCAGCATACTTATCGTAGGCAGATTGATTTACTTTCACATCAAATTGAATTGAATACGTTTCGTTTTCTTTTAGTGGGTTTGCTTCCGTACCAAAAGTAGCAGTAATTGTCTTTCCATTTACAGACACGCTTGAATCAGGTACTGCATTACCATTACTATCAACAACAGTAATTTTCTGATCAGGTATCAAATCAACATAACCGCTCAAAGTATCTTGAATTGTTACATTGGTCATTTTGATTTCTGTGATTTGTGCTGCAATTGTATTAAATACATTTGTTAATTCCGTTAAATTTGCAGGAGAATATGATCCTTTATTTGCATCGGGTAAATATTTCATGGCAGCAATCATTTCAGTTGTTAAACTTGAATCGGCTCCTGAACCAAAGGCAATTGTGTAAAAACCGTTTAATCCAGTAATACTTGCTGCGGCATTAACTGCACTTGATTTGGCAGTGTCGTTGTTCCCGTTTCCAGATCCCTTTGTATATCCATTAGTATCGTAATAGTATCCAGCAAAACCATCTGTTAAGAAAATCACGTATTTTTGTGCATTTGATCTAAACGATTTTGCCACTCCGCCTGTTTTCGTTGCTTCATAAAAACCTGCTTGAGGATTGGTTCCACCATTTGCCAATATTCCTAAGATTGCCGATTCAAAATCGGATTGACTTGACGTCCATCCTGAAACAGTTTCTGCATCATCGTAAGCAACAGTGTCTGAATTTCCACCTTTTTTTGTTTTTATTTGTCCAGAATATGCCACTGCTGCCATACGAACATCTAACTTGTCCTTATTATTTACAAATAATATATCAGCTAAACCATCACCTGCATCTGTACTTGATGTCGAATAACGACCTGTAACTACCTTTTTCAAATTATCCATTTTTGTATATGATTGTGTACTTTTTGTATAAAAAGAGTCATCAGACGTTAATTCAATATATCGATAATCCCAAACATATAAGTTACCATTGTATCCTCTACTAACTTCATATTCATTCCCATCGATTTCAACATATATCGTTTTTGAATAGAACTCCCAATTAGACATGTTAACAATCGTGTTATAATCTATAGGCGTTTTAATTGTTTCACTTGAATCAGCATTATTCATACTTCCAGATTTATCAATAATCAATAAGACATCTACTGGTTGTTTCGTAGTTTCTGATTCATATTTACCTGTTACATCAAGTTTTAAAGTATATTCATCATTACCGTTGTATTTAATCTTTTTGTTATGTGATGGAACAAAAGTAGGTGTCGAATCATCTAATGTCACTGCATCTAAAGTAAGTGGAACTCCTTCAGTTGTTTCTTCTTGGTTTTCATCTAATTTAGGACTACTTTCTGTTTCTTCTTCCACTGGATCACTTGTCTCTGTTTCTTCTGTGATTGGTTGTTCATTGGTGCTTTCTTCAGGTACTGGATCTTCTTCTACAGGTTCTTGTTCTGTAGCAGTTTCCGGTTCTGTTGGTGTTGTTTCTTCTTGTACTTGTTCTACTGTTTCTTCTTCGGCTTTGATAAAAGAGCTAGCTTGTACAAGTCCTAGACACATAGTTGCTGCAATGAAACATGGAATAAAACATTTCAATATCTTTTTCATTTTTCTTTTCCTCCTTTCGTTCATACTAAAAAATCACTTTAGTATTACACCTTAAATTTTACCCCCCCCCCCGTATACACTTGTCAATGAAGCTTGGACTGCTATTTCTTCCATTAATAGGGTAACCAAAATCTTTTGGGGGCAAATTTTTTAGGGACGAATTTTGGGGTTT
>NZ_JBJEEX010000141.1:0-22088 GCF_051873495.1 Floccifex sp. | reverse complement strand
GAAAATAGTTGGGCTTGCCCCTGCGAACATAGCACGTTGCCGGATCCTTTTTTTTGCGTTTTTTTATCTTGTTTGTTATAGTTTTTATATGAATATTAAAAAGTTAGTTAAATCCAAAATATTTTATATTGCGCTTGCGATTATTTTACAATGTATCTTTATCTTTTTTACTGTATACTATTTTTCATCAAAGTATTTTTTTGTTTCTATTTTATTAATGTTGTTTAGTGTTTGTACATGTATTTATGTTATAAATAGTGATACGAATTCTAGTTCTAAATTACTATGGGTATTTGTCATTATGATGTTTCCTATTATGGGTTGTATTTTATATTTACTTTTTGGAGGGAAAAAAATTCCTAAAGAGCTTACTGTTCAAGATAGACAAGCATTAAATGATTATAAAAGATATATCCAACAAAATCAGATTACACTAAAAGATAGTAACGATTTACTTCTACATCGTATGGCCTTAATGGCCTGGAATAATGGTTATTTTCCTCTTTATTCAAATTGTCAAACCCAATATTTTTCTACAGGTGAACAGCAATACAATGCGATGATTCATGAATTATTAAAAGCTAAAGATTTTATTTTTATTGAATTTTTTATTATCAATAAAAGCGTTATGTGGGATACAATTCTTCAAATCTTGCTTGATAAAGTTCAAGAAGGAGTCGATGTTCGCTTGATTTATGATGATTTCGGATCTCTTGTATTTTTTGAAACTGATTATAGTAAATGGCTGAATGATAGAGGAATTAAAACGCATGTATTTAATCAAATTAAACCGCAAATTGAAATTCAGATGAATAACCGTGATCATCGTAAAATAATTGTGATTGATGGGGAAATTGGTTTTACAGGTGGATGTAATATAAGCGATGAATACATTAATACAAAAAAACGATTTGGATATTGGAAAGATATGGGATTAATGGTTAAAGGACCTTGTGTTGAAACTATGACGGTATCTTTTCTTCAGATATGGAACTATCAAGCATCAATTAAGACAGATTACAATGATTTCGTATTACCGAATTCTTGTTTTTCATATGAGAAAAATGGTTTTGTTTTACCTTTCTTCGATTCTCCTACGGATGATAAATTTGTTGGAAAAAATATGCACTTAAATATGCTTAATAACTCTTCACGATATTTTTGGATTACGACACCGTATTTAATTCTTGATAGTGATATGGTATCTGCTCTTGATTTAGCAGTTGATAATGGTGTTGATGTTCGAATTATAGTTCCTGGTATCCCGGATAAACGTATGGTTTACGATGTTACTAAGGCAAATATTGATATACTTGTACGCAAAGGTGTTAAAATTTATGAATATACACCTGGATTTATTCACGGTAAAGTGTGTCTTAGTGATGATCGCAATGCTTTAGTTGGTACTGTTAACATGGATTTTCGTTCGTATTATTTACATTATGAATGTGGTATTTGGATGCGGGATACTAATTGTATTGAAGACATTAAACAAGATTTTAAACAAATCTTTAAATCAAGTCATCTTGTCACTTTAGAAGAATGTAATAATGTAAATCCTGTAATTCGTATTTATCGTTCGATACTAAAGATATTTAGTCCATTATTATAAAAGGAAAGAACATAAAATGACATTCTTTCCTTTTTTTTTATTAGATTGTTATCATATTTTCAGGTTTAACATATTTGTCAAATTCTTCTTCTGTTAAATAATTTAACGCTAATATTGCTTCTTTTAATGTTAAATTATTTTTGTATGCGTATTGGCTTGCTTCACCAGCTTTTTCATATCCAATGATTGGATTTAAACAAGTAACTAGCATTAATGAATTATTTAAATTCTCGTCGATTACTTCTTTGTTTGGTTTTAATCCATTTAAGCAATGAATTGTGAAAGAATGTATGGCATCAGCTAACAATTGAATGCTTTGATCTAAGTTATAGGCAATTAAAGGCATAAAAACATTTAATTCAAAGTTACCTTGACTTGCAGCAAATCCAATAGCTGCATCATTTCCCATAACTTGAACAGCTACCATAGTTAAAGCTTCACATTGAGTTGGATTCACTTTTCCTGGCATGATGCTACTTCCTGGTTCATTACTTGGAATTATTATTTCACCAATACCGCATCTAGGGCCGGAAGCTAACCAGCGAATATCGTTGGCAATTTTCATACAGTTGCATGCAAGTCCTTTTAATGCTCCAGATACAAAAGTACAAGCGTCTTTGCTTGTTAAGGCATGGAATTTATTATTGTCCGGTTTAAAAGGTAAGTTTGTTTTCGAAGCAATAATGGAGCAACAAACTTCATCAAAACCTTTTGGACAGTTTATTCCAGTTCCTACCGCAGTAGCACCACAAGCAAGTTCATACACAAATTCTAAACTTGAAAGAATTTGTTTTTTAGAATGTTCTAACATAGAACGATATCCACTTAATTCTTGAGATAAATAGAGTGGTGTTGCATCTTGAAGATGTGTACGCCCTATTTTTATAATACCTTCATTTTCTTTTTCAAGTCGCTTAATTGTTTCAATGCATTCATCAATAGAAGGTAATAACTCAGCAGTAATTTTGGTCGCAATCATAATATGCAAAGCTGCGGGAAAAGTATCATTTGAACTTTGACTTTTATTGACAGTGTCATTTGGATGAAGAATTTCTTTTTCAGCGTATTCGTTTCCAATCATAGAAATAACTTCATTTAAATTCATATTCGTTTGTGTTCCTGATCCTGTTTGCCAAACACGAAGAGGAAACTGATCAAGATAATTTCCGTTTTGAATTTCTTGGCAAACATGGACAATAGCATCACATTGCTCTTCTGTAATTTTATTAAAGTGATGATTTGCTGAAGCACACGATTCTTTTAAAAGCGCAAAACTTTTTATGATGGATACTGGCATTGTTTCCGTTCCAATTTTAAAGTTTTCTAAACTTCTTTGTGTTTGACTTTTCCAATATTTTGAGTCATCTACTTCGATTTCACCTAAGCAATCTTTTTCAATTCTTGTTGACATGAACAGTTCTCCTTTAGATATAAAATAGTGTATCATTTTTTTGAACATTTGTCTGAATATGTTAAAATTAAAACAAGAAAAAATGAAGTAGAGAGGAGAGCTTTGTGCGAAGAATTAATGCATATGAAGCCTATTTAGATGACTATGACTATATTGTCGTCTACATGAAAAAGAATTTTTATAATGGAAGAAGCAATTCATTTTATTTAAAAGATCAAGACGATAATATTATTCCTTTAACGATTCGTTATAAAGATTCATACAATGACTACACTAAGTATAAATTATTGATTAATGCTCCGATAACAATCGGAAATGAATACTATGTTGTGAATGAATATGGACGAAGTGTTTTATGTAAATATGGTCATATTGTAAAAACTTCAAAATTTTATGAAGATTATTATTATCCAGGAAATGATTTAGGCTTAACTTATACAAAAACAAAATCAATATTTAAATTATGGGCACCTGTTGCTTTGAAAACAAGAGTTCACATTTGGAATGACGAAGAAGACAAAATAATTAGTATGAATCGTGATTCCAACGGTATTTTTTCATGTGAAATTGATGGAAATTTGTTAGGAAGTAAATATACTTATTTAGTTCGTGTTAATGGAGAGTGGAATGAAGTTTGTGATCCTTATTCATCGTTTAGTGGTCCAAATATTCATTATAGTGTTGTAGAAGATATTGAAAATCTTCATATGCCAGAAAAAATAAAAACAGAACGCTTGGAATCGTATTGTGATGCCATTATTTATGAAGCGAGTATTCGTGATATGACGAGTCAAAAAAGAATTGGAGTCCATTATCCGAAAACATACTATGGCTTTGTCGAAGAAAATGAGATTACTCAAAAGAAACTAACAGGTTTTTCTTATCTTAAATCACTTGGAATAACACATGTCCAATTGATGCCAGTGTTATATTTTGGAAGTACGAATGATCTTCATCCGGAATTGAACTATAACTGGGGATATGATCCTATGCATCCTAGAGTTATGGAAGGAAGTTATTCATCGCATCCTGAAAATTGTCAGGAAAGAATTCTAGAATTTGCGAATCTAGTACAAGAGTGTCATAAAAACAATATAAAAGTAAATTTGGATGTTGTCTTTAATCATGTGTATGAAAAAGAGACATTTATATTGGATAAAATTGTACCGAATTATTATTTTTTAATGGATAGAGAAGGTAATTTTAGTAACGGTAGTTTCTGTGGAAATGATATTGATATGGTTGCTCCTATGTCAAAAAAATATTTCTTAGATACGATTGAAAGACTTATAAGATGGTTTGATATAGATGGTTTGCGATTTGATTTAATGGGTGTATTAGATGTTAAATTCATGAATGAAGTTGAACGGTTGTGTCATAATATTAAACCAGATTTCATGATTTATGGAGAAGGATGGAACATGCCAAGTTTTGTTCCAGAATACATGAGAGCATCACAAAATAATCAAGATAAAATGCCTCGTATAGCTCTTTTTTCGGATCGTTTTCGTGAGGTTATTAAAGGTTCAAATGGTGATTTAAATCAAAAAGGGTTTATTCAAGGATCTAATAATGAATTAGACAATGTGAAAAATTGTTTGGCCGCTTCTTGTTTAGATTATTTCTTTGATTCACCAGAAAAAGTAATCAACTATGTAGAATGTCATGATAATCATACGCTTTGGGATAAATTAAGAATTAGTTGTTTTCATGAAGACGAACAAACACAAAAGAAACGTCAAATACTTGGAAATGCGATGTGTTTGTTAGCTCAAGGAATTCCTTTTTTACATTCTGGACAAGAATTTTGCCGTACTAAAAAAGGTGTAGATAATTCATATTGTCGTAACGATTCTATAAACTTGATTGATTATAATTTGCGTAATAAAAACATGGATGTCGTTGAGGCAACAAAAAAATTAATTCAAATTCGAAAGACTCATCCTTGTTTTAGATTAAGAACGCAATTAGAATGTCAAAACAATTTATTCGTCTCGTATATATTAAAGGATGTCATTGTTTATAATACACGAAAAGATATGGATCACTGTATTGTGTTCTTTAATCCTAGTAATGTTCAACATGAATATACACTAGACCGTGAGGCTACAATCTTATTTGATAGTGAAAATCAAAACGATAGTACAACCACAATTGTACAAATTCCTCCTGTTAGTGTAGTTGTCGCTTGTTTTAAATATTAACTTGACTAAAAAAATTCGAAGCATATAATAAAAATAATTATATATAGGAGGACGTCATGGCTATTATTTTAGAAGAACCATCAAGAACATTTAGTGAGTATTTATTAATTCCTGGATACACATCTGAAGATTGTGTACCTGAAAAAGTGAGCTTAAAGACACCGTTGGTAAAATTTAAAAAAGGTGAAGAACCTGCATTATCAATGAATATTCCAATGGTATCTGCCATTATGCAATCAGTAAGTGGACCTGAATTAGCATGTGCTTTGGCACGTGAAGGTGGAGTTTCGTTTATTTATGGATCTCAATCTATTGCTTCACAAGCAAGAATGGTTGCACAAGTAAAACAGACAAAGGCAGGATTTGTTCCAAGTGATTCAAACATTTCACCTGAAGCTACGCTAGCTGATGTATTAATGTTAAAAGAGAAAACAGGACATGCGACAATGGCAGTCACTGATAACGGACAAGAAGATGGAAAACTTGTTGGTATCGTTACAAGCCGTGATTATCGTGTATCTCGAATGGATTTATCGACAAAAGTAAAAGAATTTATGACTCCATATGAAAAATTAATTGTTGGAGATGCGAATATTTCTTTAACTGAAGCTAATGATATTATTTGGGAACATAAGTTAAATCAACTTCCTATTGTTGATGAACAACAACACTTAGTGGCATTTGTATTCCGTAAGGATTATGAGTCACATAAAGATCATCCATTAGAATTATTAGATGAACAGAAACGTTATATTGTTGGTGCTGGAATTAATACACGTGATTATGAAAAACGTGTACCTGCTTTAATTGAAGCAGGAGCTGATGTTTTATGTATTGATTCTTCTGAAGGGTATTCATGTTGGCAAGCAAATACAATTAAATGGATTCGTGATAACTATGGGGACAGTGTAAAAGTTGGTGCTGGAAACGTTGTAGATGGAGAAGGATTTAGATTCCTTGCGGAAGCAGGGGCTGATTTCATTAAAATTGGAATCGGTGGTGGTTCTATTTGTATCACACGTGAACAAAAAGGTATTGGACGTGGGCAAGCAACTGCTACATTAGATGTTGCTAAAGCTCGTGATCAATACTATGAAGAAACTGGTGTATATATTCCAATTTGTTCTGATGGTGGAATTGTTCATGATTACCATATAACATTGGCCTTAGCATTTGGAGCTGACTTTGTTATGCTTGGTCGCTATTTTGCACGTTTCAAAGAAGCACCAAATAAATTGGTAACAGTAAACGGAAACTATATGAAAGAGTATTGGGGAGAAGGTTCTGCTCGTGCTCGTAACTGGCAACGCTATGATGTTGGTGGCGATGGAAAAATGTCGTTTGTAGAAGGTGTTGATTCATATGTACCTTATGCAGGGGCTTTGAAAGATAATGTAGCTATGACGCTTTCAAAAGTTCGTCATACAATGTGTAACTGTGGATGTATGTCAATCCCAGAACTACAAAAGAACGCAAAAGTTACGCTTGTTTCTTCAACTAGTATCGTTGAAGGAGGAGCTCACGATGTGGTTGTTCGTGATCAAAATTTTGATGCAAGAGTAAAATAGAATATTTTAAAATCAAAGCTAGATGAAACTAAAATCATTTAGCTTTTTTATATTATTTTGGAATGTTGTCCTAGGAAATAAAGAATGATAAAATAATCGCATGAAAAATGATTTATTTATGGATTCAAGTATTTTGTATCGAACAACACAAAAGTACTTTGACAAAGAACTTTCACAATATCAATTGACATATGCCCAACTTCCGGTATTGATTATGGTTTATGAAAATGAAGGTATTTCGATGCAGGAAATAGCTTTACAGGGATTATATGATAAAGGAACAATTACTAAGAACGTTCAAAAGCTCGAATTATTAGGATATTTAAGTGTTGTGAATTCAAATAAAGATAAAAGATCAAAAGAATTATATACGACATCTAAAGCAAAAGAAGTTATGTCTTATGTTTATGAAGTTCGTAGAGATTGGTGGAAACAACTAAATGCGAATATGACAAATGAAGATATTGAACGGTTTTCAAATTATTTTGTGATTGTAGCTCAAAATGCGAAATCTTTAATTGATTACCAAAATACAAACGTGAAATTCTATGCCCATCAAAAAGTGAATTTAAATATGTATCCCAATCAGATAGCTACCATTTTTTATACTGGTGGATGTAATTTTAAGTGCAAATATTGTCAAAATCCAGAACTTGTGTTTCTAAAACAAAATATTTGTCAGCTAGAAGAAGAACAAATATATTCTTTTTTAGAAAAAAGAGTGAATACTATAGATGCTATTTGTATAGCAGGAGGAGAACCATGCATGCATGAAAATCTAAGTGATTTTTTGTGGTATGGCAAATCATTGGGGTATAAAATGTGTGTTAAAACCAATGGAAGCTATCCAAGTGTTTTGGCATCTTGGATTGAGGAAAACTTATTAGACTACGTAATTGTAAATGTTAAAAATTCTAAAAAACAATATAATGAAACAATCGGTTTAAATGAATTTAATATTGATAATATTGATAAAACAATTCACTATCTTAAACAAAAAAATGTGCCATTTTATTATGACATAATCTTACTTAAAGAACTTCACACTAAACAAGATGTATTGGAAATGGCAAAATGGCTACAATCAGATGTGAAGTGTCGGCTTCATTTTCAAAACTTTGATCAAGAACAAAGAGATGAGTTTTTTGATTTATTCAGAAAATATTGTCCAAATACAGAAATAGAGGAAATATAAGATGATATCAGTTGAAAAAAGAGATGGAACACTGGTTAAATTAGATATCAATAAAATATATAATGCCATTGATAAAGCATTTCAATCCGTACCCGTTGAAACAGATTCAAATATTATTGATTTTTTAGTATTAAAAGTAACAGCTGACTTTCAGTCTAAAGTAAATGACGGGGTAATATCCGTTGAAGATATTCAAGATAGTGTTGAAAAAGTGTTATCACAGGCAGGATATACAGAAGTTTCTAAATCATATATTTTATATCGCAAACAAAGAGAAAATCTTCGTCAGTTAAAAAACAGTAACGATCAATATATTTCTATTATTGACTCATATATAAATGATGTGAATTGGCGTAATACAGAAAATTCTATGGATTCCTATTCAGTAGGAGGGTTAGTGTCAAGTAATTCGGGAGCTTTAACGACGAATTATTGGTTGAATCATGTATACGATCAAGAAATATCAAAAGCGCATTTGAATGGGGATATTCATATTCATGATCTTGACATGTTGACAGGCGATTGTGCGGGTTGGTCAATTCATCAAATTATTAATGGAGGACTGAAAAGTGTAGCCCGCAATATTTACTCTAAACCGGCTCGCCACTTATCTACTATTTGTAATCAGATAGTGAATTTTATAAGTGTCGTACAAAATGAATGGGCAGGGGCACAAAGTTTAATTCGTTTTGATACATATCTTGCTCCATTTGTTAAGATTGATCACTTATTATATGGAGATGTGTATAAATGCATGGAAAGTTTCATTTATGGAATTAATATGCCAAGTCGTAGAGGGTCAACGATTCCTTTCACAAATATAATTTTAGATTGGACTGTACCTTCTGAAATGAAAGACATTGAAGTTGAAATCCAAAATAAGAAACAAGGATTTACATATGGTGAATGTCAAGAAGAAATGAATTTGATTAATCAAGCTTTAATGGAAATCTTTTTAAAAGCAGAAGATAATGAACGAGGATTTCAATTTCCAATTCCAACGATTCGTATTCAATCTGACTTTGATTATGAAAATGGTAAACATACCCAGTTTTTATTTGAGTTAAGTGGCAAATATGGTCTACCTCATTTTGTGAATGCGAAACAAAATAGAATAAAGAGAAGTGAAGAGTTTACATTTGATGAACATATTTTAGCCATAAAAGAAGGTGGATACTTTGGGTATGGCGAAAATATGGGAAGTATTGGATCAGTTACATTAAATTTAGCTAGAATTGCTGAAGAACAGAAAAATGAACAGGATTTCTTTGATAAACTGACATATATTTTAAATTTAGCTTGTCGTTCTCTACATGTTAAAAGACAAGTATTAAATCAACTTCTTGATAATGGATTGTATCCTTATACAAAACAATATATTTCATCTTTTGATCATCATTTCTCAACAATTGGTATTATTGGAATGCAAGAAATGTGTCAATTTGCTTGTTGGATAAATGGTGATTTGATGAGTGATGAAGGAATTGATTTTTCAAAGAAGGTATTTCATTTTATAAAAAAACAATTGCTTGAGTATCAAGAACAATATCATGAGCCGTTTAATTTAGAAGCAACACCTGCAGAAGGTGTCTCATATCGTTTTGCGAAACTTGATAAAGAGTTTTTACATAAATTATATTATACTAATTCATCAAATTGTCCTGTTGATGCAATGGATGATGTATTTGAGGCTTTAGATGTTCAACAACAGTTACAACAGGAATATACAGCTGGAACGATATTTAATATTTATTTGAATAAACCTATTTCTTCTAGCAATAATGCGAAAAATTTAATTCGAACTATTTGTCACAATTATGATATTCCTTGTTTCACGATTACGCCAACATACTCATATTGTCTTGAACATGGTTACATAAGTGGTGAACATGAGACTTGTCCATATTGTGGGAAGCCAAGTGAAATTTATTCAAAAGTTACTGGATATATTCGTTGTTTAGATGAATGGAATGATGGAAAAAAACAAGAATATGAAGATCGAAAATTGTTCATCGTTGAATAACTTGTGAATTTTTTAATTATTTCACTTGATAATTTTTCACAAAGGCTCTATTATGTAAAGAGAGGGTAAAAAATGAAAAATGTACCAAAAGCTACTTTACAAAGATATCCAATTTATTTAAAAGCATTAAATCGATTAGACAAAAATGGTATTGAACGAGTTATGTCTAAAGAATTAGCGGCAATGGTTGATATTGAACCAACGACAATTCGTCGAGATTTTTCTTTTTTAGGTAATTTAGGAAAACAAGGATATGGATATAATGTAAAGAAATTAATTGAAATTTTTAATAAACAATTAGGTGTTAACTTTGATGAAAAAATTATTTTAGTGGGAGCTGGTAATTTAGGTAGTGCCTTATTGAACTACAACAAATGGGATTATGTCGTAGGTGAAATTACTTGTGGTTTTGATGCTGATCAAAGCAAATGTGGATCTCATTTTGGAGTAGAAATTTATCCTATGGATGAATTAGAAAATAAAATTCCTAAAGGATGTCACATTGCCATTTTAACTATTTCACATGACATACAAGAAACAGTTAATCGTTTGGTGGAATGTGGTATTACCGGAATTGTAGATTTCACACATCAGCATTTTTCAGCTCCAAAAGGGGTTGTCATTAAAGCGGTTGATGTGGTATCATCAATTCAAGAATTAGTTTTTACGACAAATTCTATGAATCAAAAAGCAATGAAGTAGAAAGCCATTATTGGATTTTTAAGAGAGCTTGTGGTTGGTGGAAACAAGCAATGAAAATAAATGGACAACAGCTACTTGGCTAAACTGGAGAAATTAAGTAGACAGTTTCGTATGGTGCGTTAAACCGATTGAGTCGTTTCTTATCGAAAAAATAGGATGGTACCGCGGTTAATAATCGTTCCTTGGAGGGACGATTTTTTTATTGTCAGGAGGAAATTATGTTAGTTAAGAAATTAAAAGAAACTTATGAATCAATGAATAACGAAAAAGTAGTTTTACAAGGATGGGTTCGTACAAATCGTAATTCAAAAGCCGTTGGTTTTATTGAATTAAATGATGGAACAACTTTTTCAAATGTACAAGTTGTATATGAAAGTCAATTAGAAAATTTTACAGAAGTATCAAAAATCACTTTAGGATCGGCTATTGAAGTAGAAGGTATTTTAGTTTTAACACCAAATGGAAAACAGCCATTTGAAATTCAAGCTAAAGCCATTACTGTTTTAGGATTAAGTGATCATGACTATCCACTTCAAAAGAAAAGACACAGTTTTGAATACATGAGAGAAATTCCTCATGTTCGTCCTCGTGCAAATACATATTATGCGATGTTCCGTCTTCGTTCTGTATTAAGTATGGCCATTCATACTTTCTTCCAATCAAGAGGATTTGTTTATGTACATACACCTGAAATTACAGGAAATGATGCGGAAGGAGCAGGGGAATGTTTTACTGTTACTTGCCGTAAAGATGATAACTATGAAAAAGATTTCTTTGGTAAACATGCTCAACTGACTGTTTCAGGACAGTTACATGTTGAACCATTCGCATTGGCTTATCGTAACGTGTATACATTTGGTCCTACTTTCCGTGCTGAAAACTCAAATACAACAAGACATGCTTCTGAATTCTGGATGATTGAACCTGAAATGGCTTTTGCGGATTTAAGTGATGATATGGATTGTATTGAAGAAATGATTAAATATTGTATTCAATATTGTTTAGAAAACGCATCAGAAGAAATGGAATTCTTTGCGAAAATGATTGATAAAGATTGTATTAATCGTGTCACAAAAGTTATGAATTCTCATTTCAAACGTATGACATATACAGAAGCAATTTCACACTTAGAAAAAGCTAAAGATCAATTCGAAAATCAAGATATTTTCTGGGGAATGGATTTACAAAGTGAACATGAACGATATATTTGTGAAAAAGTCGTTAATGGACCTGTATTCTTAACAGATTATCCAAAAGATATTAAGGCATTCTATATGCGTGTCAATGATGACAATAAAACGGTTGCAGCATGTGATTTATTAGTTCCTTATGTTGGTGAATTAGTTGGTGGTTCACAACGTGAAGAACGTTATGATGTCTTAGTAAATCGTATGAAAGAAATGGGAATGGAACAAGAAACATTGCAATGGTATTTAGATTTAAGACGCTTTGGAGGATGTAAACACTCTGGATTTGGTCTTGGATTTGATCGTATGTTAATGTATTTAAGTGGTGTACAAAATATTCGTGATGTACAACCATATCCACGAACTCCAAGAAATCTAGTATTCTAAAAAATCGAGGCTAGTCCTCGATTTTTATGTATCCTTTTTGATTATAAACTACGTGGGCTTTAGCACCATTAATCATAGTAAAAGATGGTTTGACATGACCTATATCGAATCGATAAATAACAGGTATATCTTGAATGGCTTGGGCAATGGCTTGTTGGTAAGAAAGTCCAACAAAACTTGATTCAAAGGCAACTTTTCCAATTAAAATCGCATTACAATTGGTAAACCATCCTGCGTTTTTAAATTGTGTTAAAGTAAGGTAAAGTGATTCAGCACTCATATTAAATACATCAAAATACCAAATCATATGATCAAATTGAGAAATAAATTCTTTGGTATGGTCAAATCTTGTACCTATAACATCTTTTAAACATTCAATACAACCACCAATAAGAGTTCCTGTACAATCGACTGGCCCATTAATAATAGTCCATTCATTTCTTAAATCAAAAGAATCAGAAAAAGATACTTTTTCACAATAGTCATATTGAATTTGTTTTACTTTTTTTCCTTTTAAAATATCAAAAAAAGAATATAAAGAAGGATGCATTTGGCCATTAAATCCCGACATATTACAAGGAGAATAAATAGTCTGAATATTTAAGTTTGTTGTTATGGTAAACAAAAGGCTTGTAGGATCACTGCTTCCAATAATCCATTTAGGATTGTTTTTGATTTTTTCATAGTCCAAAAAAGGAAGCATATCAAATAAAAAGTCTCCTCCCGAAGCAATGGCAATGGCCTTAACTTGGTTGTCTTCTATTAAGTCCATGAATTGCTTAGCTCGTTGTAGACTGGAACCACTTACCATTCCATTAGTATATACATTTTCAGTTTCTTTTATTGTAAATCCTTGTTTCTTGATATTATTTATACTATCAATGTATTTTTCTTTTTTATCAAGTATTCCACAGCTACTTGCGGTAATCCCTATGCAATCGGATTCATGTAAAAATTCAGGAATAATCATAATAACCTCCAATGAAAAAAGAATATCATACATCCTCTTATTTTTCTTGTCTTTTTTGTATATAATATAGTAGCTATGAAAAAAATAAATGAAAATAAAAGTAAACGACCTCGTACTTTGATTACGATTGTATTAGTGATTGCTATTATCGCAGTTGGAATTTTCTTATTTTTAAATCGTGTAACCGATGTAGATAAAATAGGAATGACATATAGTGAAGTCTTTGATCAAAAAGTTTTATCACAAAATGTGACAACAAAATTCAAACAAACATATCAATTAAAAGACTATACTGTTTATGGTGAAAATATGATGCTTTATGAGGATATGTATACCAATGAGAGTTCTGATAGTTTACTTGGAAAAAATGTATTATTAAAAAATATTGTAACGAACTCCGAATCTATTTTTAGTTTTGCAGGAGGAGTAGATTCTGGTATTAACTTAGCTGAACTTGATGAAGGGGTCTATGAAATTTATGTTTATGATCACTATAAACAAAAGCGTGTATATTTTTCAGATGAATTTGAATCGGATAAATTCACGACTATGCGTCGAAATGGAATGGTGAAAACAATAACGTTAAATACGAATCGTGATTTTTTGGATGATATTGGAATCAATT
The DNA here is from genome assembly GCF_051873495.1 of Floccifex sp. Taxonomy (NCBI): domain Bacteria; kingdom Bacillati; phylum Bacillota; class Erysipelotrichia; order Erysipelotrichales; family Erysipelotrichaceae; genus Floccifex; species Floccifex sp. Next base: position 8,204 of record NZ_JBJEEX010000141.1, on the reverse strand, counting down.
TAGAAAAGAACTATGCGTTTCTAGTTGTTATTGATAATACGCCATTATCAAGTGTTTATGATATTGTAATGGATCCATGTGGAAATACAATTGATATTTCATCTAATTCGATTGATTATGGATACGAAAATGATTCAATTCAAGAAGCCAATGAAAGTTATGAACTCGCTTTATTAGTAAAAGAAGAATTAGAAAAAGAGGGGTTGCGTGTTTTGATCACACGACAAAAAGATGAAGATAGTTCATATTATGGAAGTGATAGTCGCGTGGGAAAGGGATATGAATCACAGGCAAAAGTTTTTATTTCATTGGGAATGTGTGCCGATGATTCGATTGCTTATCCATATATTGTAACTTCACCTTATACTAATGGACTATTAGCTAATGAAATTGCTTATTATATGAAAGGACATAACGTAAATATGATGCCAGTTTCAAATGAAAGTCGTCTTCAAGAAGGGGTTTGTTTTGATACACTTTTAGAAGGAGAACAAGGGGATTCTTATATAGAATGGGAGGCTTATCCTCAGATTCGGGAATCTGGTGGTAAATCAACATTTGCGGGAAGAATTTCTATAGCTGCTGAAAATAAAATATATAGAGAATCAAATGGAATGTATGGGCTGTATTTTGCCTTTGCGAATATTAATTCTCAAGAAAGTATTGATTATTATTATGCGAATAAAGGAGTTATTGCTTCTACCTTAGCAAATGGAATTATGCAGTATTATAGAATACAAGGAAATGAACAATAATTCAGGGAGGTACTATGAAATTACAATTAAGTCATATAAAAAAATCATATGGTGCCCAGGATGTATTAGTTGATGCCAATTTACTAATCAAAGACCATGAAAAAGTAGCTTTAATTGGTCGTAATGGATGTGGAAAGAGTACATTGCTTAAAATTATTTGTGATCAAGAGTCTATGGATTCTGGTACGAAAACAGTGCCTAATGATGTTAAAATAGGATATTTATCACAAATTACTTTTTCTAATGAAGAAAATACTGTATATGAAGAATTGTTAACAGTATTTGAAAATGTAAGGTTATTAGAACAACAATTAAATGAACAAGCAAAAGTTCTTGAAACCAATGCAAATGAAAAAGAACTTGAAAAGTATTCTTCTTTGCAACATAAATTTGAGAGCATGAATGGATATAATTATGAAGTAGAATTAAAAAACGTATTTTTTAATTTTCGGTTTACCCAAGATGATTTAAATAAAAAATTATGTGAGTTTTCATCCGGGCAAAAAACACGTATTGCACTTGTAAAGTTATTGTTGACTAAACCAGATGTATTGTTGTTAGATGAACCAACAAACCATTTGGATTTACATTCAATTGAATGGCTTGAAAACTATATTCAACATTATCCTAGTGCTGTTATTTTAGTCAGTCACGATCGTATGTTTTTGGATCATGTGATTGATGAAGTGATTGAAATCGAATATGGAAAAACAACACGATATGTAGGAAATTATTCTCATTATATTAAAGCAAAAGAAGAATATTTAATTAAGAATCATGAAGCTTTTGTGAGACAGCAACAAGAAATTCAACGTTTAGAAGCGTTAATAGAAAAATTTCGTTATAAGAAAAACAAAGCAGCGTTTGCGAAATCTAAACAAAAATATTTAGATCGCATGGATAAAATTGAAGATAGTAAAAGTGATACTTCTCAAATGAGAGCAACTTTTACGTGTGCCCGTAAAGGTGGTAAACAAGTTTTAGAAGTGGATCATTTAAAAGTGGGATATGATCGTGCGTTAACGGAAGTGTCATTCACACTAAGACAACATGAACGCATGGGTATCGTTGGAAAAAATGGAATAGGTAAAAGTACATTTGTTAAGACTTTAGTTGGTGATTTAACGGCTATAGACGGTGAATATCAATATGGACATCAAATTGATGTTGGGTATTTTAACCAGGAGAGTGCACAAATGTCGAGTGAAAAGACTGTTTTAGATGAATTATGGGATGAAAACCCGGATGCCACGCAAACTGAAATTCGTAATACTTTAGCTAGTTTTTTATTCACAAAAGATGATGTATTCAAGGAAGTAAATAGCTTATCAGGTGGTGAAAAAGTTAGACTTGCACTTGCAAAGTTAATGATGGACCATGATAATTTTCTTATTTTGGATGAGCCTACCAATCACTTAGATATTCCAAGCAAAGAAGCATTAGAGTCGGCTTTAGAAAAATATGATGGAACAATTTTGTTTGTAAGTCATGATCGTATGTTTTTAAAGAAAATGGCAAATCGTATTTTAGATATGGACGAACAATCAAAAGTATATGATTTAACTTATGATGAGTATTGTTTGAAAAAAGAAAATAACACTTTAGAAGAAGTAGTACAAGAAAAAAAGGAATCTGTAAAAGTTTTCCAAGATATGAAGGCATTAAAGAATCGAGTTGTCAAATTAGAATCTTTACTGGAAGAAGCAGAAATGGATTTAGAGGCTTTAGAGGAATTGCGTTTTGAACCAGAGTATTATCAAGATTTTAGAAAAATGGAAGAATTAGAGTCTTTGATTGATGAAAAACACAATGAAATTAATGCTTATATGAAAGAATGGGAAGAAAAAATGCAACTTCTAGAGGGTTAACATGACTATTTACATTTTATGTAAAATGATTTAAAATTACTTTGTTAAAAGTATTATTAATAAGATAAAGGAGATAAAAATGAATCTTTCAGCACTTCAAAAAGCAAGATATGCATATGTTCCAAAATTACCTGGAATGTTAAGAAATGGAATTTCTGAAATTTGTGTAAAAGAAGGAGAACCTACACAAAGTGTAGCTGATCAAGAAAAAATCAAAGCTCTTTTCCCTAACACTTATGGAAAAAATGAAATTACTTTCCAAAAAGGAGAAAACACTTCAGTAGCCAAAAAACAAGTTGTAGGTGTTATTCTTTCTGGTGGACAAGCTCCAGGTGGACACAATGTTATCTGTGGTTTATATGATGCTTTAAAAGCAACAAATCCAGAAAATGTTCTTTATGGATTTAAAAAAGGTCCTAGTGGATTATTAGAAGATGATTATTTAATTTTCGATGATGAATACATTGATCAATATCGTAACACAGGTGGATTTGATATTATTGGTTCAGGTCGTACTAAGTTAGAAACAGAAGCACAATTCGCAGTTGCTGCTGAAGTTTGTAAAAAACACGGAATCACTGCTATCGTTATTATCGGTGGAGATGATTCAAATACAAATGCTGCTGTTTTAGCTGAATACTTTGCAGCTCATAACACAGGTGTACAAGTTATTGGTTGTCCGAAAACAATCGATGGTGACTTAAAGAATGAAGATATCGAATGTTCATTCGGATTTGACACTGCAACAAAAACTTATAGTGAAGTTATCGGTAACATCGAAAGAGATGCTAACTCTGCTAAAAAATATTGGCATTTCATCAAAGTAATGGGACGTTCTGCTAGTCACGTTGCATTGGAATGTGCATTAGAAACACAACCAAATATTTGTTTAATTTCAGAAGAAGTTGCGGCTAAGAAAATGTCTTTATCACAAATCGCTGATTATATCGCTGATTCTGTTGAAAAACGTGCTGCTAATGGAGATAACTTCGGTGTTGCTATTATTCCTGAAGGTGTAGTTGAATTTGTTCCTGAATTCTCAGTATTAATTTCTGAAATTAATGAATTATTAGCTGGAAGTAAAGCGGATGCATTTAATGAATTAGCTAGCTGGTCAGAAAAATATGCATTTATTGAAAAAGGTTTAACTAAAGAATCAATGGATGTATTCAAAATTCTTCCTCAAGGAATTCAACAACAATTATTCTTAGAAAGAGATCCACATGGAAACGTACAAGTTTCTTTAATTGAATCAGAAAAATTATTCTCTGCATTAGTTGCTGATAAATTAGAAGAAAGAAGAAAAGCAGGAACTTACAATGGTAAATTCAATGCATTACACCACTTCTTCGGATACGAAGGAAGATGTGCATTCCCATCTAACTTTGATGCTGATTACTGTTATTCTCTTGGATACAATGCGTTCATGTTAATTCAATATGGATACAATGGTTATTTATCAAAAGTATCTAATCTTTCTAAACCAGCTGAAGAATGGATTGCTGGTGGTATGCCAATCACTAAGATGATGAACATCGAAAGAAGACATGGAGAAGATAAACCAGTTATTAAAAAAGCTTTAGTTGAATTAGATGGTAAACCATTCAAATTCTTCGAAGCACACAGAGATGCATGGGCTGTTGAAACTGCATATACTTATCCTGGTGCAATCCAATATTATGGACCAACTGAAGTTTGTGATTTAACAACTCGTACTCTTGCCTTAGAAAAAGGTGAATAATCTTTAGATTAATGTCCTCGCAATTGTATTGTGAGGACTTTTTTTTTAAAACTTAATAAAATCTTTAGTATTTATTATGTCTAATATAAAGAATTTCATTCTAAAATAATGATGGAAAGGAAGTGGCATAAATGAACCATACTATTTTAGTTGTAGAAGATGAAAAAGGAATTAGAGAGACATTGTCAATTTTTCTAAAAAATCAAGGATATTCTGTTATTGAGGCTGAAAATGGAAAAGACGCGTTACAAAAGGTGAATGCTGATGTACATTTGGCTATCGTTGATATTATGATGCCGGAAATGGATGGAATCACTTTCACGGTTCAAGCAAGACAAATGTATGATTTTCCTATTATTTTCTTAAGTGCTAAAAGTGAAGATATTGATAAAATTAATGGATTGAATGTAGGAGGAGATGATTATGTCACTAAACCATTTGAAGTATCGGTTTTGATGGCGCGTGTTAATTCACATATTCGTCGTTATGAACAAATTATTCGCTTAAAAGAAACGACAACGAATGAACGAAAACTTGTAGTTCGTGGCTTGGAATTAAATCAAGATACAAAAGAAGTATTCGTAGATGGACGACAAATCCAATTAACAGCCAAAGAATATTATATCCTTGAATTGTTGATGTCTTATCCTGGAAAAATCTTTTCAGCTGAAGAAATATATGAAACAGTATGGAAGGAAGATGCCATTAGTACACAAACAATTATGGTACATATTCGTAAATTAAGAGAAAAAATAGAAGTGGATCCTAAAAATCCAGATTATATCAAAGTGGTATACGGAATTGGATATAAAATAGATCGAGGATAAAACTATGAAGAAAAAGAATATTTTCTCAATTGTTTTATATTCCTTTTTAATCATTGCTTCTATTATTATGGTTGCATTATTTCCTACAATGAATAATGTAGCCAAAGAAAAGAAAAATACCAATATTCCGTATGATTTTGAAGATGATTTGGTTTATTTCATTGTATACGAAGGAATGAAACTAGATGAAGACTATGTTCCTATTTCATTTGATGAATCGATTCAAGATCCAGAATTAATGGATTCTATTAATCGTAATTTCATGGCAGAAGCAAAAGATTATCATGATTATATAAAAGATGATGTATCTTTTTACTATTCAATTAAAAATGTTAAAACGAATCAAACAGACGCACACTTAGATAAAAACATTACTGGTGATATAGATCAATCTAATTTATTATTTTCTCGAACGAAAAGTGAAGATGGCTGGGAAATCTCTGGGAATGCGAATGAATATTATTCAAGTATCTATGATTTATTTGATGAAACTATGAATAATTTTTTATCAAGTCATGATTATACGGATGACTATGAATCATATTTAGATGCAAATGCTATTGATTTGTATTCATCTGTTTCATTGAATTTTCCTGAAAATTTAGCTATTCACATAGAAATTCCAAGTCAAATCAATGTTAATAGTGTTTTTTATAATTATGACATGTATTTCAGAGAAAGAATTTATTTCAGTTTTGTCGCAATTCTATATACTATTTTTACAATTATTTTAGCTTTAATTATTTTATTATTTCCTATGAAGTATCTAAATGAAATGCTTCCTTTTAAAATGGTAGATCGTATTCATTTTGAATTTTTATTTATTGGACTATGCGTTATGATTCCAATCATGATTGCAGGTACATTATACTTATCTTGTTTTACGGCATCGGGCGCACTTTTGAAATTATTCGACTCATATCATATTCCAGGTGTAAACTACTTGTTGTTGATTGGAAACGGAATTTGTTTCTTTATTACTTTATCATTGATTACTATTGCTTTATATATTGCTAAAGAACTATTATTTCATCCTGTCCAATATTTTAAGGAAAAAACATTTATTTGCCAGATTGCCAAATGGATTAATCGTAATATGAGTGCTTTGCTTCATGGTGATTTAAAATCAAATTATAGTATTAAATTATTAGGAGCTGTACTCATAAATTTAATATGTACTTGTATATTCTTGATGTTGGATGAATTTGGTGTCTTTTTGGCTGTTATTTTTAATGCATTATTGTTCTATTTTGGATTTAAAACATTGAAACAAATTCAAACAGATTACAATATTCTCTTAGAAAGTACAGAAAAATTAAAAAATGGTAAATTTGATCAGAAATTGGATCAAGACGTGCATATGTTTAATTCTTTAAAAGATTCATTTAATGGTATTTATGATGGATTTGAATTAGCAGTTCAAGAAGAAGCAAAATCACAGAATATGAAAGTTGAATTGATTTCCAATGTTTCTCATGATTTAAAGACACCTCTAACTTGTATTAAGAATTATATTGTTCTACTTCAAGATGATAATCTCGATGAAAAAACGAGAAAAGAATATTTAAATAACTTAAATAAATATTGTAATCGTATGAATATATTAATGACAGACTTAATGCAGTTATCTAAAATCAATAGTGGTAATATTGAATTGGAAATGACTAATTTAAATATTGTTTCACTATTAAATCAAGTTATATTTGAAAATGAGGAAGCTTTTAATGAAAAACAATTAATTGTTAAAAAGAATTTCGGTGATGAAGAAATAATGTTATATTTGGATTCAAATAAAACATATCGTTTATTTGAAAACTTATTAATAAATATTTCTAAGTACTCTTTGCCGGGTTCTCGTGTTTATCTTGAACTATATAACAATGATGATAATGTCCAAATTGTGTTTAAAAACATTTCTAAAGAAGAAATGAATTTTACAGAAGAAGAAATCGAAGAACGTTTTGTGAGAGGTGATAAATCACGTCATGAAACAGGATTTGGTCTTGGACTTGCCATAGTTAAGAGTTTTACGGAAATTCAGCATGGAACATTCAAAATTAATATTGAAGGGGACTTGTTTAAAACAACAGTAACATTTAAAAAATAACTTCAAAGCGAGTGGGTGTAATATTCACTCGTTTTGTGTTATCCTTAAACTATGAAAATTATTAATCTAATAGAAAACAGTGCCGGTGAACCTTTTTTATGTGAACATGGTTTATCAATTTATATTGAAACTGAAAACCATAAAATATTAGTTGATACTGGACAAAGTGATGCTTTTATTAAAAATGCTAAATTATTAAATATTGATTTAACACAAGTAGACTTAGTTTTTATTAGTCATGGACACTATGATCATGCTGGCGGATTATTGGCATTTCTTGAAATTAATTCGCAAGCACAGATATATATTCATAAAAATGCGAAAAGAAAATTTTATAGTTTAAATGGAGAAAAAGTTAAATATATTGGAATGAATCCTTTATTATTTGATAGTGATAGAATTCATTGGATTGATAAAATCCAAATTGATGAAATTTATACTTTTTCAAATGTAGACCATACAATTCTATGGCCCAAGAGTAATTTACGTTTAAAATATGATGATAATGGATTATTAAAACAAGATGATTTTTCTCATGAACAATATATAGTAATTGAACAAGATGATAAATTTATCTTAATTTCAGGGTGTGCACATAATGGAATTATCAACATAATGAAACGTTTTAAAGAAATATACAAAAGAGACCCCGATATTGTGATTTCTGGATTTCATTTAGTGCAAAGAAATTATACTCAACAAGATATTGATTGTATAAAAGAAATAGGAAATGAATTAAAGAATTATAAAACAATTTATTATACAGGACATTGCACGGGAGAGTATGCCTTTGATTTATTAAAAGAAATATTGGGAAACCAATTAGTGTATATGCATTCAGCAAGCATAATAAAAAGAGGCTGTAACAGTTAAATAGCCTGTACAAAAAAGGATAGCTGACTCAAT
>NZ_JBJEEX010000140.1:0-4263 GCF_051873495.1 Floccifex sp. | reverse complement strand
AAAAGTTCACCCTAAAAGTTTTTGGATAAACCCCAAAAGATTTTGGTTACCCAAAAAATTCCTCTTACTAAAAAATAAGAGGAATTTTTTCTATTTATATTTTCCGCTTATGGCAAATCCATGATTCATAGGACCGCTTCCTTTTCCTAAATCAAGCATACTAGATAAAGCATCGGATATATAATCTTTAGCTAATGATACAGCTTGTTGTAAGTCGTATCCTTTTGCCAAGTTAGATGCAATGGCACTTGATAAAGTACATCCCGTTCCATGCGTATTGTCATTGTTTATTCTTTTTCCATAAAACCAATAGTATTTTCCATTGGCATAGAGTAAATCATTGGCATCGTTAATTTGATGTCCTCCTTTTAATAGAACAGCACAAGAATATTTTTTACTAATGTATTCCGCTGCTTGTTCCATGTCTTTTTCATTTGAAATACTCATTCCTGCTAGTTCTTCTGCTTCAGGTATATTAGGAGTTATTAAAGTTGCGATTGGAAGGAGTTTTTGTTTGAGTGTTTCAATAGCTTGGTCACTTATTAATTTGGCACCACTGGTTGCTACCATAACTGGATCCACTACAATGTTTTTGGCTTGATAGTGTATCATTCTTTCCGCTATTGTATCAATTAATTCACAATTGGACACCATTCCAATTTTTATGGCATCTGGGTAAATGTCTGTAAAAACAGCATCAATCTGTGCTTTTAAGAATTCAGGAGTGGATTCCATGATTGCGGTTACTCCAAGTGAGTTTTGAGCTGTCATGGCGGTAATTGCACTCATGGCATATACACCATTGGCCATCATTGTCTTAATATCTGCTTGAATGCCGGCTCCGCCAATGGAATCACTGCCTGCAATTGTTAGGGCTGTTTTCATTGTCTTTAGTTCCTTTCTTTCCAAAATAAATCAAATTGCGTTAAATCTTTTAGTGTCATAGTTGCACTGTTTTTCATTTCTTGCCATTCTTCTTTATTTTGTCGATCATATACTCCAAGTGTTTTAAATCCTGCTTGATTAGCGGTTTGAATCGCAAAAAGACTATCTTCAATTATCCATGTTTCTTGTGGTTTGGTTTGAAGTGTTTCCAAGCTTTTAAAATAAATCTCAGGACTGTGTTTTCCTATTCCTACTTCATCACAAGTCAAAATGGCTTTAAAATATTGTCTTATATTTAGTCGCGTTAATGCTTTTTCAATGAGAGTGCGACTTCCTGAACTGGCAATGACCATAGGAATTTCTTTTTCTTCTAATCGTTGAAGGAAGTTTTCAACACCTGGTTTTAAGGAGACTTCATAACAATAGAAATCTTGTATAACTTGGTCTATTCCAGCTAGTATTTGTTCAATGCTTTGATTTAAATGATATGTTTCCTTCATATACTTTGCTCCTTCTTCTAAAGACAAAGTATATAATTTTTCATATAAATCCGATTGGGCAACAATTCCTTGTGTTTTTAAATATTTTTCACCAGCATCATCCCAAATAACAGAAGAATCCAATAAGACTCCATCAACATCAAAAATAATTCCTTTAATCATTTTTTCACCATAATTTCTGTTTTTAATTTCAATTGTGTAGTGGCTTCTTTAATGTCTTCTTGTCCAAAAATAGCACCGATAACCGCAATGCCAGATAGACCATTACCAGATAATTGTTCTACATTTTCATAAGTAATTCCACCAATTGCGATAACCGGAATATCTACGGCTTCACAGATTGCTTTTAGAGTTTCATGACTTACATCATCGGCATCGTCTTTTGATTCGGTTGGAAATACGGCTCCTACTCCTAAATAATCGGCTCCGTGTTGTTGGGCTAATATAGCTTGTTCTACAGTTTGAGCGGATACGCCAATAATTTTATTAGGACCTAGTTTCGCTCTAACATCTAATGTTTCCATGTCACTTTGTCCTACGTGTACTCCATCGGCATCGATTTTCAAAGCAATTTCCACGTTATCATTAATCACAAATGGAACATGATATTTTGCACATAATGTTTTTAATTCAACAGCTTCTTCAAGAAAAGATTGTTCGTTTAAATTCTTTTCACGTAGTTGAATAAAAGTAGCTCCTCCTTTAATGGCTTGTTCTACAACATCAACAAGTCTTTCTTCTGGTTTTAACCAATGACGATCTGTTACTGCATAAAGTAGTAAACTGTTCTTATCTAATTTCATATTTTGCTCCATCCTTTAGTGTTTGTTCATCCATATTGTAAATGGCATCGATAATACGATTTCGATAAGTTGAATTTCCGTCTTCTGGTTTCATATGACTCCAGGCAATTTCACCGGCTAATCCCATTGTTATTACAGCAGCTGCACAAGCTTCCAATTTGTTTTCATTTGCGGTTGCAAAAGCTGTCATCATGCCGGATAACTGACAACCTGTTCCAGTGATTTTTCCCATTTCAGCACGGCCATTACGTATCACGTAACAGATTGTTCCATCACTAACTAGATCAATAGCTCCTGTAATGACTACAATACAATTTGTTTCTTGCGCAAATTTCTTAATAAATGAAATTGAAGTTTCTAAATTTTCTTCGGTAACGGCATCGGCAACATCAGCATCCACACCTTTTGTGGTTCCAGTTCCTAAGGCAAGTGTTTTAATTTCCGAGATATTTCCACGAATCACATCAAATTTAATTTCTTTCATTAATTGCACAGCCGTTGAGGTACGTAATTTACTTGCACCCGCTCCAACTGGATCTAGTAATACAACATGTCCTAATTCATTGGCTTTTTTTCCTGCGATAAACATAGCTTCAATGGAGCGTTTATTCAGTGTTCCAATATTAATGTTCAAGCCACCACAAATAGATGTAATGTCTTCCACATCTTCTGGTTCATCCGACATAATAGGACTGGCACCGCTTGCTAGTATCACATTGGCAACATCGTTCACCGTTACATAGTTTGTGATGTTGTGTACCAATGGTACTTGTTTTCTTACATTTTCAATTGTTTTTTCCAGCATCTTCATTCCTCCTTTGTCCAAGGGTAAAAGAAAAGGTACACTCCATTTCGGGAATGTACCTAAAAAAACGACTTTCTATTTCCCTACGCTGGCATTATCCAAATCAGGTTATATGGGTCGAGACTAAATATTCTCCTCTCAGCCTACTTCAGCAAGCTCCCCGTTTATTTGATTACACACAAGATTATACTCTTGGCTATCTTTTTTGTCTATATTTCAAAAAATCATCTTAACTACATATTAATTTACGATATTTTTCTTTTTCACTTTTATCATAATTTAATAAGTCATATACTTTATCAAAACTTTGCTCAGAAGATGACATTAGATTTTGTATTGTTTCTTTACGTTCTTTAGTTCGACCGATATCAATTCCTTCAGTTCGACCAATATCAATTCCTTGACTGATTCCTTGTTCGATAAAAAACACATGGTAATTACACATCGTTTGTACCTCCTGTTCATCTATGTCCATAATACCATATTTTCGTAAGTTATTCATATACGCTAAATCAAAGCGTTCAACTAATAATTCTTTTGTCATAACTTGAATAGGATGATTAGAATTTGGGTCATAATATACAAAAATAATATTTCCTTTTTGTGCATATTCTAACTTTATTCCTTTTCCGTTATCAATTGATTCATCATTTGTTTTCAAAATGGATATGCCATTACAATCTTTTTTGTGATTCAATACGATCCATATCGAATAACTCTTATAGATTTTATCATAATGTGGATTGGTTTACTAAAGTCCATATTGATTGGCAACGAGTAAACTCGCATAGTGTGTGGCTCTTGATTCTAATTTGTATTCTAAATTGTCTTTTGCTTGTAATTCAATATCAATTAAAATGTATTCATCTTTAGTGGGATGCTTGACTTTGAATAACAAATCAAATACAGCTGTTCCATTGAATTTAAATTCTTTATCTAATCCCTGTAGTCGATTTCCTGTTTCTTCAAACAAATCCATAATTTCATTGAGTTCTAAATTTTTATACTCTGGAATTAAGTATTTTAAGTACCGTGCTACAACACCTTTATAGGAATTTAGTTTCTTTCCAAATGAATCCACTTGTTCTTTAGCTTGTTTTGAATTAACCATTTTTTCAATACCTCCAATATATAATTCGACAAAAAAAAATTTGTAAAAAAAATTTTTTGATTTTTTTGTAAATTAAAAACAAGGATATATAACCATCCTTGTCCCAGACTGTTGACAAAGTGGTCGACAGTCTTTTTAAATTCTGATATTATTGTTGTG
>NZ_JBJEEX010000139.1:0-4322 GCF_051873495.1 Floccifex sp. | reverse complement strand
ACAACAATAATATCAGAATTTAAAAAGACTGTCGACCACTTTGTCAACAGTCTGTCACCTGTTTCAAACAGGTGTTTTTTTTTATAAAAAAAATCGTATAAATTAATATACGATTTAATCATAGAAGACTTTACTTAAAAAGTCTTTAGCTCTATCTGATTTTGGATTAGAAAAGAATTCTTCACTTCCGCACTCTTCAATAATTTCTCCTTGATCTAAGAAAACAACACGATTTCCAACTTTACGAGCAAACCCCATTTCATGAGTAACAACAATCATTGTCATTCCTTGATTCCCTAAATCCTTCATAACCTCTAATACTTCTTTAATCATTTCGGGATCCAGAGCACTTGTCGGTTCATCAAATAACATTATTTCAGGATTCATACATAAAGCACGAGCAATAGCAACACGTTGTTTTTGCCCACCTGATAAATTATTAGGATATGAATCTTTCTTTTGTAACAAGCCAACTTTATCTAGTAATTGTAAAGAGACTTGTGTTGCTTCTTCTTTTGATTTGTGAAGAACTTGAATCTGTGCTAAATTACAGTTTTCTAATACAGTCATATTAGGAAATAAATTAAAGTGTTGAAAAACGAATCCCATTTTATTTCTTTGCAGACGGTATTTCTCGGTATTTTTAGGATCCATCAATTCGCCATCCATATAAATACTACCAGCATCTGCTTGTTCTAATCCATGAATGCATCGAAGTAATGTACTTTTTCCTGAGCCGCTTGGCCCAATTAAAGAAACAATGTCTCCTTTATGAATTTCCAAACTAACGTCTTTCAAAGCATGGAGCTTGCCAAAATTTTTTTCAATATGTTCAACTTTAATCACTGATAGCTAACCTCTTTTCCACTTTAGAACCAATAAATGATACTGTTGCTGTCATAATTAAATAGAAAATTGCAGCCAGTGAATATGGTGACATAACATCAAAGTATTGTGTTCCTAAAATTTGTGCACTCTTCAATAATTCCACTGCACCGATACAACTTATTAATGAACTATCTTTAATTAAAGTAATAAATTCACTAATAAGAGGTGGTACAATGCGCTTGAAAGCTTGTGGTAAAATAACCAACTTCATTGTTTGCCAACTAGAAAGTCCAAGTGTTTCACATGCTTCCCATTGTCCTTTATCAACACCATTAATTCCCGAACGAATTAATTCCGTTTGATAAGCACCTGAGTTAATACTCAAAGCAATAATTCCAATCAAACGTGGATCCATTCTTAAAATATTTCCAGTAATGGCAGTATAAACGGATGGAATAACTGAGAAAATAATCAAAATTTGAAGAAGTAATGGTGTACCACGAATAATTGTGACATAAATATTACTTAGAAAGCGAGGAAGGATATGTTTACTTGTCCTTCCCATTGCCCCTAAAGTTCCAAGAATTAATCCTATTGTTAAGGAAATTGCAGCAATAACAACTGACAACAAAGCTCCTTTTCCTAAAAATAGAACATTCTCTATCGTAAAAACTTTATCAATCGCAACAAACATCTTTATTCTCTTTCTATTATTCTGTTACAACTGGTGATAAACTATATTTGCTGCATAAGTCTTGATAATCTTGGCTTGCCAAGAATTTTTCAATGCATTTATTCATTAAATCAATAATTTCTGTGTTACCTTTTTTAGCGATAATGAAATTTTGTTCATCTAATAATGCTTCATCAAGCATAATGAAATCGGCATTGTCAACATAGTTCTTAGCAACTCCACCATCAACAATAGCAGCATCATATTGATGAGCAGCTAAAGCATTCATAATATCTTGTACACTCTTTAAACCACTGATATTCGCGTCCTTAATTTCTTGTGCCGCTTTTTCACCTGTAGAACCAGTTTGAACAGCTACACTTTTTCCTTCTAAGTCAGCTAAAGATTTAATATCACTATCTGCAGGTAATACTGCAACTTGGCTTGATCCTAAATATGGTTCAGACCATTCTACTTCACGTTGTGGATCATAAGAGAATCCAGAGATACCTACATCAATTTGATCTCCTTGAATTTGAGTAATGATATTATCAAAATCCATTTGTTTAAATTCTAATGTATATGTTACATCACTGTCTTCGTTTAAATATTCTTCAAATTTAGCAACCATGTCTGCATCAAATCCGACGATGTTACCATCTGTATCCAATGACTCATATGGAGCATAATCTGGAGATGTTCCAATTGTAATTACTTTTGTGTTCTCTTCACCTTTTGAAGATGAACAACCAAACATAGATGCAGCCAATAAACATGCCATACCAACTTTTACTACTTTTTTCATATTCTTTTCCTCCTTAAAAAAAACGTCCTTTTCATTTTCATGAAAGGACGTTATTGACGCGGTACCACCTAACTTCCACCTGCTCTATGCAGATGACACCTCATTCTTAACGCGAATTAACGATCATTGCCTCACAATTTCGACAACGCAACTCCAAGACACGTTCCAAACTTTTCTCCAACAATTTACACCAACCATTGTCTCTCTATAGAAGAATGATGTTTGTACTTCTTCTTTTCTTTGTTTTTATGATTTAAATTATACTCAAGCTATTAGGCAATGCAAGAGTTTTTTTATTTTCAGAAACTTTTTTTCATTTTATAAAATGTGTATGAATTTGTACAAGTGCTCACGCAATCAAAGAAGAAAGCTACATAATTTGATATAGAAAAATCGTAAATTAGCCAAAGTAATAAAGTTCCAATCACAACAATTTTAAATTGAATAGGGTCCTTACTGTCCATATACCATGTAAAAATAGCCGTTGCGATAATTGGAAGCATGTTAATTAAAGTAATTGAATCAAAATTAAGTGCCAAAACAATTTGTATTAAAATAAAAACAATTTTAACTGGCTTTGTAAACGGTATTTTAAAAGATAATAAATTTCGTAGAATCGTAAAGGAATTAGTAATAAATCCTGTTATTCCGCCCAAAACAAGTTGAGAAATTCCAATTAGACCACATTGAAAACATTGTCCAATTAATATATGTTCTTTTTTCTTTAAAAAACCAATACCAATCATTACAAAAGAGCCAAGTAAAGCTATCGCATTTCCAATAAAAAACGTATTAAAATTCATTTTATCACCTACATTATTCTACAATAAAAAATACCTTTTTCAAAAAAAAAGAGTATGATTAACCTATGCAAAATGATTTTTCAAAAGGTAAAGTATCAAAAATTATATTTTTACAGACAATTCCATTATTAACAGCTCAGTTAGTTCAATTATTTTATAGTGTGATTGATCGCATATACATAGGACACCTACCCACTTATGGCTCGATGGCTCTCACTGGTATTGGTATTGTTTTTCCTTTAACAACTTTAATAGGGGCTTTTACACAATTATATTCTTCAGGAGCAACACCGTTATTTTCTATTGCTCGTGGTCAACAAGACACTGATAAAGCAAGCCATATTTTATCTCAGTGTATTTCATTGCTTGGAATTACTTCCATAATTTTAATGCTTGTTTGCTATGTATTTAAAAGACCTATTTTATATGCCTTTGGAGCTAGTGATTCCTCTTATTTTTATGCCAATCAATATTTAAAAATCTATTTACTAGGAACTTTATTTTCTATGTATGTAACAGGTCTCAACGGTATGATTAATGCCCAAGGATATCCTAAAATTGGTATGTTCACCACTTTGATTGGAGCAATATTAAACTTAATATTAGACCCTATTTTTATTTTTGTTTTGGATTTAGGCGTTGTTGGTGCAGCAATAGCAACCGTAATATCACAGTTTATTTCCTTCATTTGGATTTTCAAATTCTTTGTAGGAAAGAAAAACATTTATCGTATTCGATTGTCTTATTTAAAGCCACAATGGTCATATATAAAAAAAATAATTGAACTTGGTTTATCTGGGTTTATTGTCATGGCAACGAATTGTGGTGTTCAAATTGTATGCAATAACACATTAATGACATATGGCGGTGACTTCTATGTTGGTATTATGACCATCATAAATTCGGTACGAGAAATCTTATCCGTTCCTGTTCAAGCTCTTGGTAATGGTTGTCAACCTGTTAATGGTTATAACTACGGAGCAAGACAATATAAACGCGTAAAAGAAGGAATTCGTTGTAATATTATTGGCGGTGTAGTTTACACATTTATTGCCTGGATGATTTGTTTCTTATTTCCTCAACAGCTTATTTCTTTATTCACAAATGACATTGAAATCATTAAATTAGGTACTCCTTGTCTTCATATTTATTTTTTTGGTTTTTGTTTCATGGCCTTCCAATTCTGTGGACAAAGTACCTTTCAAGCTTTAGG
>NZ_JBJEEX010000138.1:0-22681 GCF_051873495.1 Floccifex sp. | reverse complement strand
CAGACCCCAGTTAATGACCCCGGTTTAGCAGACCCCGGTTAAATTTGATTATCCATCAATTTAAGGATGCTGTTGCATCCTTTTTTTATGTTTTAACATGAAATTAAAAGTGGCTAATTCAATGTGAAAGTTATGTTAAATGAATTTGAATCTCCTTCTTAGCACAATAAATCAAGTAAGTCCGTAAATTTATGTGTTTGCTTGTAAATTAAAAGGAATTATCCAATTAGTTCATGGATTTACTGAACACTCAAGTCGCTACTTACATATGATTGTTAATTTGATGGAAGCTGGTTATATCATTAGTTGCGATGATCATGTTGGCCATAGTAAAACAGCAATCGTTAATATTTCTTGGGGTGATTATGGAAAAGACGGATATTAGACTATGATGGAAGATGAGCATTCATTAATGACAATCACAAAAGAAAAGTATCCTAAAATTCCTTATTTCTTATTTGGCCATTCAATGGGGTTAAGGATCACACGTGATTTTATAGTAACATATGGAAATGAATGGATTTTCCATACGAATACGTCCAGTTCAATCATGCCAATGATCCATTTGATGCTTTTACCAAACCAAATACGAATAAATCAATGTATGATTTTACACAAGTGATTTTATATATTCAAGGTTAAGAATGGGCTAAAATAGTATCTATTGAATTATAAATTTATAATATTGCTTGAGTTCAAGATCCAGTTGGTAATTACGGACAAAGTGTATACGAAACAAGTAATTTACTAGCAAAGACAGGTCATCAAGTTAAAACCAAATTATACAGTGGTTATCGCTATGAAGTTCACAATTACAAAGAAATTAAAGACGAAGTCGTTGATGGAATCATACAATTTATGGAATCTGCATTACAAAACCAATAACAAAAAAGCCGCGTAGTTATTTTACACGGCTTTACTCTATCCTTTATTTTCAATATCTTTTAAAATAGATTCAATTTTATTTCCTTGTTGTAAACTTGTATCTTGAATAAAAATCAAATCAGGCATTTTACGAATTTTAATTCTTTTAGCTAATAAAGAACGTATATACCCTTTTGATTTTTGTAAGATACGCATTCCAGCATCGTTTCTTTCTTGTTTACCTAAAAATGTTACATACACTTTGGCAATACTTAAATCATTTGTACATTGAACATCTGTGACTGTAACAAAACCTAATTTAGGATCTTTAATTTCAAATTGAAGAATCTTTGAAATTTCACGATGTAAAATCATATCCATTCTTTCTTGTTTAACTGACATATTTATACTTCCTGATCTTCATACATTTCAATAATATCATCAACTTTAATATCATTGAAATTAGCAATAGTCATACCACATTCAAAACCATTATTTACTTCTTTAACATCGTTTTCAAATCGTCTCAATGAACCTAATTGTCCAGTGTAAATAACGATTCCATCACGAATTAAACGAACTTTACTGTCACGTTTAGCAACACCATAAGTAACCATACAACCAGCAATTGTACCAACTTTAGACACTTTATAAGTTTGACGAACTTCTGCTTGACCAATGACAACTTCTTCATAAACTGGAGCTAGTAAACCTTTCATAGCTGATTCTAATTCTTCTAGAGCTTTGTAAATAATGTTATGTAAACGAATTTCAACGCCTTCTTCTTCAGCTTTCTTACGAATAGCAGCATTTGGACGAATATTGAATCCATAAATGATAGCATGACTAGCCATAGCTAACATGATATCTGATTCTGTAATAGTTCCTACAGTAGAACGAATAACATTAACACGAACATTTCCTACTTCTAATTTTTCAATAGATGCTTTTAGAGCTTCTGCAGAACCTTGAACATCGGCTTTAATTAAGACATTAATTTCTTGCATTTCACCTTGATCAATTTTACGTGCTAAGTCTTCTAATGACATTGCGCTTGTTTGATTTCTTTCTTTTAAAATTTGTTTTTCTAAACGATGAGAAGCAATCTCTTGCGCTTTCTTATATGAATCATAAGCCATAAATACATCCCCAGCTCTTGGGACTTCATTTAATCCAATAATTTCAACTGGAGTACTTGGCTTAGCTGATTTAATTTCCATTCCGCGATCATTTAATATCTTACGTACACGTCCATAACTTGTACCAACTACAATGTTGTCTCCAAATTTAAGTGTTCCACGTTGAACTAATAAAGTTGCAACAGGGCCACGTCCTTTGTCAAGTTTTGCTTCAACTACTGTACCACTTGCTAATTGATCTGGATTAGCTTTTAATTCTTGCATTTCAGCAACTAAAAGAATTGTTTCTAATAAATCAGAAACTCCTTGTCCTGTTTTAGCTGAGATAGGAACAAAAATTGTTTCTCCACCCCATTCTTCAGGCATTACACCGTTTTCTGCCATTTCAGCATAAATACGATCTAAATTAGCTCCTGGTTTATCAATTTTATTAATTGCTACTACAATTGGAACACCGGCTGCTTTGGCATGGTCAATTGCTTCTTTTGTTTGTGGCATTACACCATCATCAGCAGCTACAACGATAATAACAATATCCGTAATTTGTGCTCCACGAGCTCGCATTGCTGTAAAAGCTTCATGTCCTGGCGTATCTAAGAAAGTTACTTTCTTTCCTTTTACACTAACTTGGTATGCCCCGATATGTTGTGTAATACCACCAAATTCACCACTAGTGACATTTGTTTTACGAATTGTATCCAATAAAGTTGTTTTACCATGGTCAACGTGTCCCATGATTGTAATAATAGGAGGACGAGAAACCATTTTTGTTTCATCTTCCTGCATAGTTTCAATTTGTTCTTCGATGTTATCTTCATCGATTACAACTTCTTTTTCTACTTCAATACCAAATTCCATACAAATTAATTCAATATCTTCATCTGTTAAAACAGTATTGATAGTAGACATATTCCCCATCATAAATAAGAATTTAATGATATCTGAGCTCTTCTTATGCATTAAATCGGCTAATTGACCAACTGTTAATGCCTCACTATATTTAATCTTTTTAACTTCCTCGTGTTTTACACTGTTAGGTGCATGATTATTTTTTTGAGGCTTTCCTTTATATTTCTTGTTTTTGTTGTTATTGTTACGATTTTGTTGTTGAGCCATCTAAACCACCTATCCTTTCATTTCATTCATAATTGATCTTGCAAAACCACTATCAGTTATTGAAAATGACTGAATGTTTTTTTGCGTTATCTCGTTAAAAATCAATTCATTAATTTCGACACATTCAACATGATAAAAGTTACATTTATCATTTAATTTCTTTTTTCGATTTTGACCACATTTGCTTGAATAAATTACAAGTTTTGCTTCATTGTCTTGAATTGAAGGTATAAGAGTACTCCCAAAACTCACTTTACCAGCCTTAAATGCCATTTGACAAATATTAACAAATCTATTCACTACATAGCTCCATTAATTGTTCATAAATACTAGCAGGAATTTCGCATTCCAATGCACGATCTAAGGCATGATTTTTCTGAGCAAGAATAACTGTTTGTTTATTTAATTTTAAATAAGCTCCATGTCCATTTCTTTTTCCCGTAGTATCAACGACTACTTCTTGTTCAGGCGTTCTTACAACACGAATCAATTCTTTCTTTGGATATCTTTCTTGTGTAACAACACATTTTCTCATTGGAATTTTTCTCATGTTATCTCCTAGTCATAATATTCGTCATATTCTTCGTAATCAATATCTTCATCCCATTTGTTTTCTTCATCGTCTTCAAATTCATCCAATTCAGCTAATTCTTCTTCAGAATAAATTGGTTGCATTGAATCAAAATTAGTTTTCTTAATGATTACAGGTTCTTCTTCAACTACTTCTTGTTTTTCTTTTACAGTTTGTACGACTTCATTTTTGTTTGAAGCATCTGCAAATTCTTCAAATTTAGATGTATATTCTTTCTTTTCACCTAAAGCATTATCTTTTCTTAATTCTTTAGCAATTTTTGCTGCTTCTTCAATTTCAGATAATTTTTTCTCTTGTTCAGCAGCAAATAAAGTATCTTCGTTATGATTTTCTTCTTCGATTACTTCATCTTCATCGTAAGTGAAATCAATATCATCCACTCCAAGAGTATCTAATTCAGAAGTTTTAAGTTCTTCAATTTTTTGTTGTTGCTTATAAGCACGTTCTTTTGCTTTCTTAGCTTCATATTCTTCTTGCATTTGTTTAGCAATTGACATGTAATCAACACCTAGTTCATTCATTTCAGATTCTGATTTAATATCAATTTTACGATTTGTTAATTTAACAGCTAAACGAGCATTTTTTCCGCGTTTTCCAATTGCCAATGATAATTGACTATCTGGTACTACAACAATTAAACCGTCTTTAACATTTTCATTTGGAATAACTGCAACTGTTTCACTTGGTGATAATGCATTTGAAATTAAATCAGTAATGTTATCTGACCATTCAAAGATATCAATTTTTTCACCATGTAATTCATTGATAATAGCTTGAACACGAGAACCTCTTGGTCCTATACAAGCTCCAATTGGATCAATGTTTTCATTGTGTGAATAAACAGCAATTTTACATCTTTCACCTGGATCACGAGCAATGGCTTTTATTTCAATTGTTCCGTTATAAATTTCCGGAACTTCTTTTTCAAACAAACGACGAACTAATACAGAAGTAGCACGTGAAACTAAAACTTGTGCACCCTTAGTTTCTTTATTTACTTCTTTAATAACAACTAAGATTTTTTGTCCTTCTTTATAGTCTTCATTTGGCATAGATTGAGAGCGCTTCATCATTGCTAATGTTTTACCAATATTGACAATAATAAATTTTTCTTCAACTGTTTCAATTGTTCCTAAAACCATTTCATCGATTTTATCGCAATATTCTTCATACACCAATTGTTTTTCAGCTTCACGAATTTTTTGCTTTATTACATTTTTTGCTAGAACAACCGCAGCACGATCAAAATCTTTGAAATCAACTTTTTCTGGAATCATATCATCTAATTGTGCATCTGGTTTTACTTTTCGTGCATCTTCAAGTGAAATCTCTAATTCATCATCAAAAACTTCTTCAACAACAATTCTTTCATGATAAATTTCAATTTCACCATTTACAATTTCAACACGAACATATGCATCTTGAATATTAATTTGTTTGCGATATGCTTTTTGCATCGCTTCTTTAAGAGCATCTTCTACAACTTCTTTTGGCAATTTGCGTCCTGTTTCAACTCCAATTAACGCATTTGCTAAACTCATTTCTTGTTTCATTTTTTTCTCCTTATAATTTGACAGCTGTCATAATCAATGCAATATTTGATTTTTCAATCGTAATTTTTTTAGTTCTTGTTTTATCTTTATAACTTACAGTAATGTCTTCATCGTTTGCGTCAACTAAATCACCAGTAACACAATCTAAACCTTGTTTAGGATCTTTAAATTTAACATGAACATATGAACCAACTGCGTTTTGAATTTGCTCATCAGTTTTTAGTTCACGTTCAGCACCCGGTGAGCATACTTCTAACATATATTCTTTTTGGAACCAATCTTTTTCATCTAACATAGTTGAAATCGCATCTGAACATTTAGCACATGTATCTAGGTCGATTACACCTTGTTTTTTTTCAATAGAAATTCTTAGTAATGGTGGATTTTGGTTTGTTAGCCATTCTAATTCATACAAACTACACTCATTTTCATCTAATACTTCTTCAATCCATTTATTTAGATGATCCATAAAAATTCTCCTTTTCCAAAACGAAGGAGTGGTTTTACCCACTCCTTCATTTCCTATCACTGAAAATTTATCACAAAAACAGATAACTTTCAAGTACTTATTTATTTTCTTCAATTTCGATATTACGTAAAATTATAGTTTCAATTAAACTAGCAGCAAGTTCAGGATCATCATTGCAAACAATATATTTATATTGATTAACCAGTTTTAATTCCTTCTCAGCTTTTGACAAACGTTGTTGCACGATTTCTTCTGGTTCTGAGTTACGACCTCGTATACGTTTTTCAAGTTCTTCTAATGAAGGAGGAATAATAAAGATACTAATCGCATCAGGACATTTTTCCTGAACTTGTTTAGCTCCTTGTACTTCTATTTCAAGAAGAACATTTTTACCTTCATCACGTAAACGATTGACTTCACTAATAGGTGTTCCATAATAGTTACCCACAAACTCAGCATATTCTAATAATTCATGATTATCTATAGCTTTTAAGAACTCTTCACGAGATACGAAAAAATAATCTTTCCCGTTTACTTCTCCATTTCTAGGTTTTCGAGTTGTCATCGAAGTAGAGTAAACAAGATTTAGTTCTTCTTTTTTTTCAAAATATTTACGAACTGTACCTTTTCCAACTCCACTAGGTCCACTAATAATTACTAACAAACCACGTTTCATATCTTTCTCCTTTTCTTATTATTTTACAAGTATGTAACATAGGTGTCAAAGTATTTTTTTATGATATAATATGAACCGGAGGTTTTTTATGGCTTTAGATGGATTATTATTACATAATATACAAAATCATATAAATAAAATGATTCCATGTAAAATTGGAAAAATACAGAATATAAGTGAAGAAGAGATTCAATTTCATTTTCATGTCCCTTCTTATGGAAATCAAAAATGTATCGTTAACGTTCATTCAAATACAAATCGCATTTATTTAACAGATTCCATAACAAACACTCAAAAAACACCAAGCAACTTCGTGATGGTTTTAAGAAAAAATATTTCTCAAGGGACAATTGAATCTATTGAACAAATTGGTTTTGATCGCATTATTTGTTTTTCAATTGTTAATCGAAATGAATTTCAAGATTTGGTTCACTTTAAATTATATATTGAATTAATGGGAAAATATGCCAATATTATTTTAGTAAATGAAAATAATATCATTGTTGATGCACTAAAAAGAATTCCTGTATATGAAAATTCGAAAAGACTTATTCATCCAGGAGCTTTATATACACTGCCGGATGCGGGTAAAAAAATGAATCCTCTTCAAGTTCAAAAAATAGACTTAGACCAATCGTTAGTAAAACAAATTCATGGGTTTTCTCCTCTTTTATCGAATGAATTTATATATCGTATTAAATTTCTTAATGAATCTTACGATGATATTATACAAGAACTTATTCAATCAAATACTTTATATGTATACGAAAAAGACTTTCATTGTATTGAGTTAAAGCATCTTAAACAAAATGCGAAGACTTATAATTTAATGAGTGGATTATCTATTTTATATAGCGAAAATGAAACTCGTATTCGTTTAAAGGAACAATGTGGTGATGTTTTTAAATGTGTCCAAAAAGAAAAGAATAAAAATATCAAAAAGTTACCAAAACTAAAGAAAAGTCTAAGTGATTCTCATGATTACCAAAAATATCAAGTATATGGCGATTTATTATTTTGTTATATGAATCAAATAAAAAAAGAACCAATTGTTACGCTACCATCATTTGAAAACAATGAAGAAGTAAATATACCAATTGATATGCGTTACGATTTAAAAGATAACGCTAATAAATACTATCAAAAGTATCATAAATTAAAGAGAAGCTTATCAATATTACAAGAACAAATTGATGCTTGTGAAAATGAAATTCAATACTATACTCAATTAGAAGAACAATTAATGCATTGTTCTATCGAAGATGCTTTAGAAATACAAGAAGAATTGATTGTTAAAAAAGTGTTAAAACCTAAAAATAAGGTTAATTCTAAAAAGAAGAAAAAACCAAATATTCTTCATTTACACTTTAATGATTCTGATATTTTTGTAGGAAAAAACAATATTCAAAACAATTACATTACGCATACGCTAGCTAGAAAACAAGACTTATGGTTCCATGTCAAAGATTATCATGGAAGTCATGTACTATTAAAAAGTGAAACATACAATGAAGAAAACATCCGTTTATGTGCAAAATTAGCTGCATATTATTCCAAAGGAAAAGATTCAAGTAGTGTTCCTGTTGATTATTGCCTTGTTTCTCAATTAAAAAAGATTCCCGGTGCTCCTATGGGCCTTGTTTCAATGAAATCATATAAGACAATTTATATTGATCCAAGTTCAAAAGAAATAGAAGATATAATAAAAGCCTATCAAGTACGATAGGCTATTTTACTAATGTGATTTGATCGCGATTTGCGTATAAGAAACGAGCTCCGTTTTTATCAACCACAATTGTTTCTTCTAAATAATAATATATATCCTCTACTTTTACATTTAATTCAAGAGCATAACAAGTATTGTTTGATACTTCGACATCCCCTTTAACAGGAATTTCTTCTTGTTGAGAATATAAACCAATAGTTGGTCCAGGACCATGTCCATACATATTACAAGGATGAGAATAAAGTGTCGCTTGAATTCCTTCTTCTTTAGCTTGAGAAATTGATTTTGTAAATACTTGATTTCCGGTTTGTCCCTCAACCATATTGTTCATGACAATATCCTGGAAACGATTTCCTATTTTCATTCCTTCTAAATATTTTTGTGGAACACTATCTTCATAATCTTTACAAATATAGGCCAGACGTTGTGTATCCGTACACATATTCATATAACGAATTCCAAAATCACAATGAATTAAATCCCCTTTTTCAATAACACAATGATCCATTCTTGGTGAAGTACCATTTTCTCTTTGTAAATCCATAGTTGGTTCAAACCAATATTCAAGACCCAATTCATGTGTTTTTTCTTTCATAAACCAAACTAAATCATCACATGTAGTGATTCCTGGCTCAATAATTTTAGATGAATACATTTCTTCCATAATTGAATCCGCAACACTCATGACTTCAGGCATAAGTGCTAATTCGGTTGGAGTACGAATTTCCATCAATTTAACAGCTAACATATCATCACAAATCATTCGGTCTAACCATTTATCAGGTAAATTTTCCAAAAATAAAGTATAAATTCCCATTGAAAGTCCATCACTAAAAGAAAAGTTTAAGGATGAATTAATCGCAATTTTTTTTGGATCATATTTTTTAAATAAACGAACAAGTGCTTCCATTTGTGTTTCTTTTCCAAATTTATAAAATGGTTCATAGTATTTTTCTAGACTTTCGTCTGGCATACTTAACGAAAAACGATGAATATAATCATCTTCTTTTACGAATGCAAACATGGTAATACGACGTGCAGTAGGATAATCAGGTGGTGTAATGGCTCTAAACAAAGGGTCTTCATTATATTCTTTTGATGCCACAATCCACATATCTGCTTCTGAATCAAACATAACTTCAGGTAAGATTAAATCCAGTCTTTCTTTAAGACATTTTTCTTGAAGTGTGTATTGTTCTTTTAGCGAGCGAATTTTCATTTTTTTACCTCCAAAATAAAAGCTACTTTAATGGTAACACCAAAGTAGCTTAATTCCTATTCATTTTTATATTACTTATTCAAAATAAGCACGAGTTAAATCATAGTGTCCTTCTGGTGAAGAAACTAGACCTTTTAAGTTAGTATTTAGTAAATATGGATCAGAGTATCCAATTAATGGTGCGATATAAGCTTGGTCTTCAACTAAGTATCTTTCAGCATCACCTAACATTTCTAAACGTTTAGTAGGATCAGATTCAGCATTAGCTGCATCAAGCATGCTTTCATATGTAGCATCATCAGTTAAGTTACCAGCAGTATCTTTACCATATAACATTTCAAGATATGTCATTGGATCAAAGTAGTCAGCAGACATAGCATGACGGAATGTTTCACCGTCTCCTTTGTCACGAGCATCGAAGAATGTTGATTTTTCAGTAGAAGTACATTTCAAATCAATGTAGATTTCTTTTAAGTTAGCTTGTAATACTTGAGCGATATTTTTGTGCATTGCTGTATCGTTGTATTTGTATTCAAGAGTTAACATGTTATCTGCACTGTAACCTTTGTCTTCCATGATTTTCTTAGCAGCTTCTAAATCGTATTTAGTTTCATCACCAGTTTCTTCACGGAAGTCACCATGTGCACCTGGAATACCACTTGGTACATATCCATATAATGGATAAGCAGCGTCACCATAACCAGAAGCAGCAGCTACTTCTTCACGATTAATTGCCCAAGAAATTGCATGACGGATATCAACATCTTTTAATGCTTTTAATCCTTCAGTTGATTGATCGTTTTCATCACCACAGTTGAATAAGATGTAGTAGTTACATACGAATGGGTCAATTGTATAAATGCTTTCTTTTAATTCATCATCAGCATAAACTGTTTCAGGGTTAACTGAAGTAGCAAGATCTAATTGACCTGATTTGAATGCAGAAACTTCTGAGTCTTGGTCAGTCATAACTGTATATTCAATACCATCTAATTTAACTTCATCAGCTAAATAGTAGTTTTCATTTTTAGTTAATGAAACACCAGCAGCATAGTCAACTTTTGTAGGAACGAATGCTCCGACTACAGGATAATCAGTTCCTTTTGCCCATGAATCATCTAATGGATCTTCCCCAACGATATCTTCACGTAATGGATAGAATGCATTACTTACTAATACAGAAGTAAAGAAAGGAACACGGTCTTTTAATGTAATTTGAATTGTGTGATCATCTAATGCAACAGCACCGAAATCAGTCATGTTATCAAATGCATTTGGATCTCCAGAACCGTCAATAGCACCTGAAATATATTTTGTGATGAACATTGAATAGTAAGCATTAGCAGTACCTAATGCAGCACCACGTTTCCATGAATAAATGAAATCATCGGCTGTTAATGGTTCACCATCAGACCATTTTGCATCTTCAGTGAATTTAATTGTATAAGTTAAGCCATCATCACTGATTTCTGGCATATCTGTGGCTAATACAGGTATTGTATTTCCATCAGAATCTAATTTATACAAACCATCATACATATTATTGATGATATTTGCATCGATAGATGCATCAACTTTTGCAGGGTCAAGTGTGTTAATATCTCCACCAACGGCTACACGGACAGTATTAGAATTAGAATCACTACCACCACATCCAGCTAACATTGTTGCAGCCATAGCGATACTAACTGCACCAGTTAATACTTTTTTCATTTTCTTCTTTTCTCCTTTTATTTATCGTCATATAAATGGCATGCCACTTTACGATCTCCAACTTGTTTCATTTGAGGCTTTTCAAGTGCACACTTTTCCATTGCTTTAGGACAACGTGTTCTGAACACGCATCCTGAAGGAGGATTAATTGGACTAGGAAGTTCACCTTCTAGCACAATTCTCTTTCTTTGTCGCGCAGTTTTCGGATCTGGAATAGGAACAGATGACAATAGCGCTTCAGTATAAGGATGCATAGGATGACGATAAAGACTTTCTGCATCCCCTACTTCGACTAAATTTCCCAAGTACATTACTCCAATGCGATCTGAAATATGTTTAACCATACTTAAATCGTGAGCAATGAAAAGATAAGAAATACCCATCTCTTTTTGAAGATGTTCAAGTAAGTTAATAACTTGTGCTTGAATCGAAACATCAAGTGCAGAGATTGGTTCGTCGCAAACAATAAATTTAGGATTCAAAGCCAAGGTACGAGCAATCCCGATACGTTGTCTTTGTCCTCCAGAGAATTCATGTGGGTATCTACGAATATGGTCAGGTTTTAATCCAACAATTTCAAGTAATTCACGCACACGTTGTTCTCTTTCTTCTTTGGTACCAATGTTGTGAATATCCATTGGTTCTCGTATAATTTCACCAACTGTCATACGAGGGTCTAATGAAGCATATGGATCTTGGAAAATCATTTGAACATCTCGTTTGTATTGTTTCAAATCTTCTCCTTTAATTGTATCAATATCAACGCCATTATAATAAATATGACCATCGGTAATTTTATTAATCTTTACAATGGCACGTCCAGTTGTAGATTTACCACAACCAGATTCACCTACTAAACCAAAAGTCTCATTTTCATAGACCGTTAAATTTAATCCATCAACTGCCTTAACAAGAGGGGCTTTTTTAATAAATCCTCCTCCACCAAAATAGACTTTTAAATCTTTAATTTCTAAAATTGGTTTTGGCACTGCTATTCCCCCTTTCCTTTTGCCATAGGATGTGACAACCAACATGCACATTGATGACTATCAGAATATTCAGTAAATTCTGGCATCTTCATTTTACAAATTTTCATTGCTTTTTCACATCGATCCGCAAATGGACAGTTTTCTTTAATATTTAATAAATCAGGTGGAGAACCTGGAATTGGATGTAATTCTTTTTTTACATCATCTTCAGGGTTTGAAATACATGATAATAATCCAATTGTATATGGATGTTTTGGATTATAGAAAATTTCATCAGTTGTTCCAGTTTCAACAACTTTACCACCATACATAATATTAATTCGATCACAAATACTAGCAACTACACCTAAGTCGTGTGTAATCATAATAATACCTGAGTCTAATTCATCTTTTAAGTTTGAAATCAAATCTAAAACTTGCGCTTGAATTGTTACGTCAAGGGCTGTAGTTGGTTCATCGGCAATAATAATTTTAGGATTACATGCCAATGCGATTGCAATAATAATACGTTGTCTCATTCCACCAGAAAATTCAAATGGATATTGATTTAAACGTGTTTCTGGGGAAGGAATTCCTACCTTACGCATTAATTCAATAGCACGTTCAGTTGCTTCTTGTTTCGAAATTTTATTATGATTTAAAATTGGCTCAATTAATTGTGTACCAATTTTTAATACAGGATTTAAGAATGTCATTGGATCTTGGAAAATCATTGCCATGTCATTTCCACGAATATCTGACATAATTTTTTCATATTCTTTTTCACTGTAATTTTTTGGAGAAATGTCTTTACCATCAATAGTAATTTCTCCTTCGCTTACATATCCATTACCACTTAATAATCCCATAATAGAGAACATCGTCTGCGATTTACCAGAACCAGATTCTCCAACAATACCTAATACTTCACCTTTTTCCACTTTGAAAGAAACATCACGAACGGCTTTAACTATTCCGTTATCAGTTTTGAATTCTGTGGATAAGTGGTTTACTTCTAACATAGCCATAGTATCAAAACCTCCTATTTCTTCTTCGGATCAAGGGCATCACCTAATCCGTCACCAATAAAGTTTAAAGCAAGCATTGTTAAACAGATTGCTAATATTGGCCACATACATTCTAAAGGACGAGTCGCAACTAATCCTTTGGCATCATTTGCCAATGTACCCCAAGATGCTTGAGGAACACTTAACCCAATTCCTAAATAACCTAAAGTTGCTTCTGAGAAAATTGCAGAAGGAACTAACATCGTAAATTGAACAATAATAGGTCCCATTGAGTTGATAATCAAGTGTTTAAACAAAATACGTTTTGAACTAGCTCCCAAAACAAAGGCAGCTAAAGAGAATTCTTGTTCTTTTAATGTCATAACTTGTGTACGAACTTGTCGAGACATTCCCATCCAGCTTGAAATAGAAATACCCAATAAAATTGAGAACATACTTGGCTCAAAAACAACAACGATCAAGATAACGTATAAAGTATCAGGAATTGAATACATACAGTCAACAATACGCATCATAACCATGTCAACTTTTCCGCCAACATATCCAGCAATTCCTCCGTATACAACTCCAACAACTAGAGCAATAGTGGCAGCAATAACACCAACACTTAATGAAATACGACCTCCACACATTACACGAACTAAAATATCTCGTCCAAATCTGTCTGTACCCATTGGGTGAGCCAAAGTTGGATTTTGACTTGCAATTGCCATATTTTGTCCATCATATGTATATGGTGAAACCATTGGAATAACTACACAACAAATAACCATCACAGCTAAGAAGCATAGTCCAATAAGTGCTAATTTATTCTTTTTGAAACGTGCCCATGCATCCTGAAAATATGTTTTACTTTCATAAGCAATTTTTTCCGCGTTTTTTTCAGATTCTTCAAGCGGTTCAAACAATTCAGGAGTTAATTCAAAATCTTTAATTTCTTCCATTTTGTACCCTCCTTACTTTAATTTGATACGTGGATCAACCATCGCCGAAATAATATCTGTCAAAATATTAAATGTAATAATGATGATTCCAAGGAAAATAGTAACACCCATAATAACCGGATAATCACGGTCAGTTACACATGTAATAAATGTTTTACCAATTCCTGGAATAGAGAATGCATTTTCAATAACAAATGAACCAGTTAATAAGAAAGCAAACATAGGTCCGCAATATGTAATAACAGGTAACATCGCATTTTTTAATGCATGTTTAATAATAACTTTTTTATATGGTGTTCCTTTTGAGCGAGCCAAGATAATGTAATCTTGTTTCATAACTTCAAGTAAACTACTTCTTGTTAAACGAGCAATCATTGCGATTGGATATAAAGACAATGATATAGCTGGTAAAACATAGTTAGCTGGACTAATTAATCCAACGAAAGGCAATAATTTTAACTCAACACCAAATACAATAATTAAAATCATCGCAATCAAAAACGAAGGAACACTGACTCCAATTGTTGCAATCACCATACAAAGATTGTTTACCCATTTTTTCTTTGATAGCGCAGCAGCCGCGCCAAGTGAAATTCCTCCGAAAATGGCAAGTATAAATGCCACAACACCCAAACGAGCTGTCACTGGGAAACCA
This sequence comes from Floccifex sp., assembly GCF_051873495.1. Taxonomy (NCBI): domain Bacteria; kingdom Bacillati; phylum Bacillota; class Erysipelotrichia; order Erysipelotrichales; family Erysipelotrichaceae; genus Floccifex; species Floccifex sp. Next base: position 8,019 of record NZ_JBJEEX010000138.1, on the reverse strand, counting down.
TGTTCAATGTAATACCAAACTGTATTCCCTTGGTGAACCATACTTTCACCTAAGTCCCCATGTGCTAGATCTTCCATATATAAAACATATTGTTCCATAATTGGTTTATCCAAATTGTATTTTGCTTTAGCAGCTGCTAAAGCTTCTGGATTTTTATATTTTTCAGCACTGAACGGTGAACCCGGTGTGACTTTCATTAAGAAGAATGTTGCTGTAGCTAAAATAAATAAGGTTACAAACCCAATAAGCACACGCTTCACAATGTATTTAAACAAAATATTCACTTCCTCTCAGCAATATATGTAACATTATACATAAAGATTGAAAACTTTTCAATAAATTGTAAATTTTTTTCTAGTGACATTTTTTATGATAAAAATTTCAAAAAAAAGCACAGCAAACGCTGTGCAAATTTCATTTAACCTTTAATGTTTACAGTTGACCCATCTGGACCTGGTGTATTAGCCAAGTATTCAATAATTTCTTGTTTCTTGTCAGCTTTACATGGTTTACATAAAAAAGTATTTACTTCTTTATTTACCATAGCTTCAGCAAAAGCAGAACAACCAGCATATCCACATCCACCACAATTATAATTTGGCAACATAGTAGATACTTTTTCTGTTCTAGGATCTGCTTCAACTTTCAAAAACTTATCAGCAACACCTAATCCAATTCCAAGAATAGCACCTAGAATCAACATAACAAGAATTGCATAAATCATTGTAATTCTTCCTTCTTTCTATAATGAGCGGGATTATTTGTACATGAATAATCATGGCATCCTTCACAATCCGCTTTTAAATCTTCACATCCTTCTGGCAAAGGAGTTCTTTTGTTTAACAAATATAAACCTATATAAATTGAGACCATCACTAATAGAAATATGATTGCCAAAAGTATTTTCATTAAACAATTCCTGCCAATCCACTAAATGCCATTGCCATAATAGCAGCAACAATTAGAGCAATTGGATTTCCTTTAAATGGTCTAGGAACATTGCTAGTATCTAATCTTTCACGAATACTTGAGAAAATATACAATACCAAAGCAAATCCTAAAGGAGTACCGATTGAATATACAAGCATTTCAGCAATTCCATATCCATTCGAAATATTTGCTAAACAGCAATTTAAAACAACACAGTTTGTAGTGATCAAAGGAAGATAAACACCCAATGATTTATATAGTGATGGACTTGTCTTTTTAATAAACATTTCACATAATTGAACCAATGAAGCAATAACTAAAATAAAGACAATTAATTTCATGTATTCAATATGTAAAGGAACTAAAACCAAGTAATAAAGTGCATAAGTAACAATAGATGCAACAAAAATAACAAATACAACTGCAATTCCCATTCCAAGAGCAGAACTACGTTTTTTAGAAACACCCATGAAAGGACACATTCCTAAAAATTGATTTAAAATCGCATTATTAATTAATACACTTGTAACTAATAAAGTACATAATTCTTTAATCATGCAACATTTGCTCCTTTCTTAGCTTCCATAGCCGCTTGTTTTTTGGCTTCCATTTCTTTTTTCTTTGCTTCTTTTTCTTCTAGCGCAATACGATCTGCTTCTTTATTTTTCATATGAGCAACAATTGCTGCAAGAACAGAGAAAGTAACAAATGCACCTACAGAAGATGAGAATAAACTGATTGTATATTGTTCAGGAATAATTGAGAAACTCAACAATACTTGTGCAGTATTAAATGGATTTGTAATTGTACATCCACCAGTTGCTAAAAGCTCACGAATAAACGACATCACAACAACTGCTAAAGTATATCCTAATCCCATTCCCAATCCATCAATTGCTGAATCCAATACACCATTCTTACTTGCAAATGCTTCAGCACGACCAAGAATAATACAGTTTACAACGATTAATGGAATAAATACCCCTAAACTTTCATTCAATGCAGGAGCGAATGCTTCAATCAACATTTGAATAATCGTAACTAATGATGCAATAATTACAATATAAACAGGGATACGAATTTCATCTGGTGTAATTTTACGAATACATGAAATAATCACGTTACTCATAATTAAAACCATGATAACAGCAGCACCCATACCAATGGCATTGTTTACTGTTGTAGTAATAGCTAAAGTAGAACAAATTCCTAAATAAAGTGAAAATACAGGATTGTCCTTTATTAAACCTGCTTTAAAATTTTGCCAGCGATTCATATCATTCACCTTATTTCAAACCTTTCATTACTTCACAAGCTTCATTAATACCCTTTACAACAGGGGTACTTGAAACGGTTGCTCCACTGATAGTATCAAGTTGTTCCGATGCAACTTTTCCTTCTAGAGAAGTTTTAAATGGTTCATCCATTACTTTTGATCCAATACCTTTAGTATCTCCATTTGATAATGGTTGATATTTATCAATTACTTCAGTATTCGAATCAATTGAAACCAAGAATGTTGTTCCTTCTTTATAACCTGAAACAACTAAATTAAAAATATAAAAATCATTGTATTTATAAACTTTTGTAATTGTATCTGTACTTACTCCATCAACAATTTCAAAATCATCCGCTGTGGCTTCAGGATACATTACAAGTAAAGATTCTTTTTCAACTGCTAATTTATTTTCTTCGATAATAGGAGAAGTGATTCCATTAACATATGATAAAGCACCTCCTGCAATAGCAGAAACAACAGCTAGAAAAACACCTAAATGAATAGCTTTCTTCATATTGTTTCCTCCTGTTCTACAATAGTAGTTGTATTGCTTGCAACAGAAACAGGTTTAACAGATGCAGAAGCAAAAACTGAAACTGCTAATCCTAAAATTGCAAAACAAATAAATCCCTTAATTGCTTTTTTCTTCACTTCTAATTGTTTACCATCTAATGCAGATTCAATCATTGGTGTGAACATATTCATCAATAAAATAGAATATAAGCATCCTTCAGGTAAATTAGCCGTTACACGAATTAAAACAGTTAAAATTGCTGCTCCCATCGCAAATAAAGTACGACCTGATGCACTTGTTGGTGATGTTACTGGATCAGTTAACATAAATACTGCACCAAAAGCAACTCCTCCAGTTAATAGATGTAATAATGGATACCAAATAAAACTTGGAATTCCGTGGTAAGATTCAAATCCTGATAAAACTGCTATTACAGCTGTCATCACAAAGATTGTTCCTAAATACATAACTGGAACGCGCCAATCAATTACATTTCGTAAACATAATACAATTCCAACAACTAAAATAAGAAGAGTAAATGTTTCTCCAATGGCTCCTGGATAAGTTCCGATTGCTAATCCACCAAATCCACCAAATTGACCAAGAAAAGCATCTAAAGCACTAGCTGTACTTGGCATCCAATTATATGTACTTGCAATTGTTGCTGTTGGCGTTGCTCCAGTAAATAAATTTGTTGTAGCCCCAGAAAAAGCTGCAAAAATAGTAGCACGTCCAACTGCAGCAGGGTTAAAGATATTTTGACCAAACCCGCCAAATAACAATTTACCAAAAATAATAGCAAATGCTGTTGAAACAATAATTGCATATACTTGTGTATTAATTGGAACCATCATAACTAAAATTAAAGATGTAATCCAACCAAAAGAATTTTTTAAACTTTTTAAAATATTTTGTTTCATTATTTTAGCAAACACAGCTTCACAAACAAGTGTTGTAACTAATGAGCTTACTAATAAAATGACACATTGCATTGCATAACGTCCAGACCAAGAAGTAGCATAATAAACAACAGATGCCACAAAAACAACTAATAATCCAATTGTTAAATCACGCATAATTTTTTGTGTTGTTTGTTTTGCTTTAAGGTTTGGACTAACATGAAAATTAAACTTCATCTACTAAACCTCCTACTTCTTTTTCATCATTAAAACACGTTTTGCTTTACGAACATTTTCTGTTACATCAATGTGACTTGGACAATTATATGTACATAATCCACATTCGATACAACTCAAAGCTCCACGTTTTTCCATTTCATTTACATCATTAACCTTTACTGCTTGAGCAATACGAACAGGTTGTAATCCAGCTGGACAATTATCAGAACATTTACCACAACGTAAACAAGCAATAGCATCGTCTTCAACATGAGGTAATACCGTAATTGCATTTGTTGCTCGATCAATAACCCACATGTCATTGACAAGTGTTTTTCCCATCATAGGTCCACCAGCAATTAAGCGAACACTTTCAGTAGTATATCCATCACATGCTTCGATAATTTCATTAACGGCCATTCCAACAGGGACTTCAACATTTTGAGGGGTCTTTACCCCTTCTCCTGAAACAGTAACAACTTTTTTAATAATTGGTTGTCCTTTAACAAAGGCATCTGCCACTGCTATAGCTGTTGATGCATTCGATACAATTGCACCTGCTTCTGACGGTAAACGATCATATTCTTTATGAAGAACTTCACGCACTAAAACACGTTCCCATCCCATTGGATAAACATCAGAAACCACTTTAACTTGGATTTCTTGATTATTTTTCAATTCATCTTGCACTTTACTAATTAAATCTGGATGGCTTTTCTTGATACAAATATAAACTTTATTTGTATTTGCCATTTTTTTCAAAATTGAAGCTCCAGTGATTAAGTCATCTACATGTGACATAATTTCTTTATAATCTGCTGTAACATATGGCTCACATTCTACAGCATTAATAATCACTGCTTCAATTCCTTCTGGTTTTTCATATTTAACATATGCTGGGAATCCAGCCCCTCCTAATCCGACGATTCCTGCGTTTTTGACAAATTCAACACATTCCTCACGGCTAGCTTTTTCATAATCCATTGGCGCAAACGCTTGTACTTGTTCTTGCTTTCCATCACATTCAATAACCATATGTAGTTGAGGTTTTAAAGAACTATGCATACGTTTAGCCGTTCCTTTATAAATGCCTGATACACTTGAATAAATTGGAATATAGAAACCAGTTTTTGTTTCTGCCAATTTTGTTCCAACTTTAACACTATCACCTTCATTTACCAAAATGTCAAAATCAGTATTATTTCCTGCTATTAAAGGAAGATAAACTTCTTTTTTTGGCATTAAAGAGACTACATCTTTTTGTTCAGTAAGCTCTTTTTTTCCAGGAATATGGTGTTTCATCGGTCCTAAAAATAATGACATACATTTTTCCCTCCAATATTTACATTTTAGTATTATTCAGTGGTTCATGCAAGTGATTAAGTACAATAAAATAATAAACAAATGTACATATTGATTTCCTACTTAATTGACATGATATTTAAATTTTCTTATAATTTACCCATGAAAAAATCAATCAAATATTGGCTGGTTTTATCAATTTGTTTTTTAGTGCTTATATGTTCTCTGGTATTTTATATAAATAACGACAAACCAAAAGTTACTTCCCAGAGTATTACCTTGACCGATGCTGGTTTTGATACAGCAATTACATTAAGTTGCACAAGTTCAGATTCTGATTTTGATAAATACGTTGATATTGTTAAGAGTGAATATACTTATTACAACTCTTTGTTCGATCAATACAACGCTTATGACATTAACAATGTCTATACCATCAATAATGAAGGATATGAACATCCCGTTAAAGTCGATAAAGAATTAATTGAATGCATTGAAATTGCTCAAGAAGTATATCAATTAAGTCCTGAATTCGATATTACAAGCGGTGATTTATTATCAATATGGCATGAATATCGTATGGAAGGAATGGAATTAAACGATCAAGGAAAAGATGGAAGTATTCCAAGTGAAACAGAATTACAAGAAGCATTAAAGCATAAAGGATTTGATAAAATCAAAGTAACAAAAGATAGCGTTCAGCTTCTAGATCCAGATGTATCTTTAGATTTAGGAGGAATTGCTAAAGGTTTTGCGACTCAAAAAGTAAAAGAAAAACTAAATGAACAAGGATTAACAAATGGCTTCATAAACGCCGGTGGAAATGTTGTCTTATTGGGTGAAAAAGAAGATGGATGGCGTATTGGAATCCAAAAACCTGATACAAACGAAAGTCTTTTAACTTATTACACCGAAAAACCAATAAGCATTGTAACAAGTGGAGATTATCAACGTTATTATCAAGCAAACAATCAACGTTATTCTCATATTATTGATCCAAGTACAGGATACCCAGCTACACGTTATCACTCTGTATCCGTAATTATGGATGATTCACGATATGCAGATGCACTAAGTACATTATTCTTTTGCATTGAAAAAGATGAAGCTATTGATATTATCAATGAACTCAACATGGACATTGATGTAATATGGATAGAAGATAAATCCGATAAAGAATGTGATTATCAAACTGACGAATATAACATATCTTGTACAGATCCAGATTCTATAACAATTAAGGACTAATAAAAGTCCTTTTTTTTGACATGCATAGCGTCAATTAGAAAGGTAAAATATGCATATGAATACATATTTAGCAATCGATTTGAAATCATTTTACGCATCTGTTGAATGCATTGAAAGAGGATTAAATCCCTTAACGACTAATTTAGTAGTTGCCGATAGTTCTCGTTCGCAAAAAACAATTTGCCTAGCCGTATCTCCTTCTTTAAAAAAATTAGGATTACCTGGTCGTTGTCGTCTTTTTGAAGTTGAACAAAAAATAGCTGAAATAAAAAAGAAAACAGGACAAACAATTGAATATATCATCGCTACTCCACGCATGGCACTTTATATTGAATATTCTTCTCGCATTTACCAGATATATACTAAATATATAAGTAAAGACGACATTCATGTTTACAGCATAGATGAGGTTTTTATTGATATATCTTCTTATCTTTCTTTATATAAGATGGACGCAGAACAACTTTGTCGAAAATTAGTCAAAGAAGTTTTATTTGAAACTGGTATTACGGCAACAGCAGGAATAGGAACGAATCTATATTTAGCTAAAATTGCGATGGATATTGTCGCAAAACACACAACTCCTGATCAATATGGAGCGCGTATTGCCTATCTTGACGAAATATTATTTCGAAAAAAACTATGGAATCATAGGCCATTAACTGATTTTTGGCGTATTGGAAAAGGTATCGCAAATCGTCTGGAAAATCATGGCTTATTCACAATGCGAGACATCGCTAAAGAGTCAATCAGCAACGAAGCCTGGTTTTATCAAGAATTCGGAGTTGATGCTGAAATTTTAATTGATCATGCCTGGGGATATGAGCCATGTACTATAAAAAATATCAAACAATATTCACCTTCCTGTAAAAGTATGACCTATGGACAAGTTTTATCGCGTGGATATTCCAAAAAAGAAGGTGAAATTATCGTACGGGAAATGATTAATCAAATGATTTTAGATTTAACAATTAAAAAAATACAAACAAATTCTATTTCTCTTTTTATAGGATATGAAGCACAACCATCATTTGCTGGTGAAACTGTAATCGATGCATATGGTAGAAGCCTTCCTAAAGGAATATCAAAATCAATTTCTTTATCTTCTTATACTTCTAATTTAGATAAAATCTTATCAAATGTTTTAGCTGTATATAATCGCTATGTAAATAATCAATTAAAACTTAGGCGCATTAACATTAGTGCTAACAATGTTAAACCAACACATGAAACTTTTGAACAACTTTCTTTATTTGATGATGTTGAAAAAATGGAAAACGATGACAAGCTACATAAAACTATTTTAGAAATTCATAAAAAATACGGTAAAAATGCTGTACTAAAAGGTACTGATTTACAAAGTGCAGCAACTACTATCGATCGTAACAAACAAATTGGAGGACATAAAGCATGAAAGAAGACCGTTTAATTTATACTGATTATCCTTTTTCCAGTCCTAAGATGGACTTAAATACTCGTGCAAAAATCTTCCTTCCTTTTAGCGCTCTAAAAGGTTTTGAACAAAAAATAGATGAAGCAAATCAATTCCATATAGACAAAATAGAAATTGATAATGATATGAAACAATATATTTATGAAACACTCTCTTTTATAGAATCTAACTCTAC
>NZ_JBJEEX010000137.1:0-22750 GCF_051873495.1 Floccifex sp. | reverse complement strand
TGGCTTAACCGTTTTATTGAATTGGCCAATCAGTACCATTGTAGAAGCTAAAACAGGAGTTGCGAACTTAGCTATTTTACCATGGCAAGGCGGATTAATTTTAGTTGTGATTTCCGTTATCTTGTCATTGATTGCAGGTCTAATTCCATCGAAAATCGCATCTAAAAAAGATCCAGTTGAATCATTACGATCAGAATAGAGCTTGTCTCTATTCTTTTTTTATCGAAAAAGTAAAATGTAAACGCATTCATATTTACGTAAAAATAATACAAATTTACTATAAAAGTGATATACTTGTATTAGGTAACAAGTATAGGAGGATGACTATGGAACAAAATAATATGGTCGCCATGATTTTAGCCGGTGGCCGTGGTACGCGTTTATATGATTTAACTAAGAAAAACGCTAAGCCAGCTGTTTACTTTGGTGGAAAATATCGTATCATCGATTTCCCATTAAGTAACTGTGCCAACTCAGATATCAATGTTGTTGGAGTTCTAACACAATATGAGCCAGTAACATTGAATGCATATGTTGGACAAGGACAAAGATGGGGACTTGATACAACAGGAAGTGGAGTTTATGTACTACCACCAAGTGAAAAAGATGGAACGAAATTTGGAGTTTACAAAGGAACAGCTGATGCCATCACTCAAAACATCGATTTTCTAGATAACGTGGATCCAGAATATGTACTTATCTTATCTGGAGACCATATCTACAAAATGGATTATGCAGATATGTTAGCAACGCATAAAGCTAATAATGCTGATTTAACCATTGCAGTAATGCCAGTACCATGGGAAGAAGCAAGCCGTTTTGGAATCATGAATTGCGACGAAGACGGACGAATTATTGAATTCGAAGAAAAACCAGCTCAACCAAAGAGCAATTTAGCTAGTATGGGAATTTATATTTTCAACTGGAAACAATTACGTAAAGCCTTAGTTGCGGATATGAACCGTGAAGGAAGTAACCATGACTTTGGTAAAGACATCATTCCTGATTTCTTAAATGCTAATAAGAGATTATATTCTTATCGCTTTGAAGGATATTGGAAAGATGTTGGTACAATTGATTCATTGTGGGAAGCCAACATGGACTTATTAAACAAAAATAATGAATTAGACTTAGACGATCCAAACTGGAAAATCTATACAGAAGATATTCCTGCTCTACCACATTATATTTCTGAAACAGGTAGTGTAAAAAAATGTTACATTAACCAAGGAGCTATTATCAATGGAGACGTTAAAGAATGCGTTATTTCCAATGGAGTCGTTGTTGGTGAAGGAGCCGATGTACAAAAATCAGTATTAATGCCAGGTGTTAAAATTGGTGCCGGCGCTAAAGTATATCGTGCTATTTTAGCAGAAGGCGTTAAAGTAGAAGAGGGAGCCACTGTTGGTTCAATCAATAGTAAAGAAATCACGTTAGTTGCGAAAAACGTGAAGAAAGGAGAATAGAACATATGGCTAGTGCTTTAGGAATTATTTCATATAACGATTCAACCGTATATGTACAAGGATTACAACAACACCGTCCCATTGCTTCTTTCTCATTTTTAGGACGTTATCGTTTAGTTGATATCCCTATTTCAAATATGACAAACTCTGGAATGGATGATATTGAAGTTTATTTAAATGGAAATCCTCGTTCTTTATTTGATCACATGGGAGATGGACGACAATATAATATTAACTCTAAACATGGAAGCTTAAGTTTGATTCCTTTATATAAAGAAACAGGGTTAGGAACTTCTATTTATGCATCTGATGTAGAAAGTTATTATGACAATATTAATAATATTAGAGAATCAAAACATGATTATGTCATTATTGCTCCTGTAAACTATATTTATGTAACAAATTATGCGGAATTATTACAACAACACATTGAAAGTGGTGCGGATATTTCCATTCTTTATAAAACAACAGTTGTCGCAAATGAAAAATATATCAACTGTGATACATTAAATTTAAACAAACAAAAAGGTGTAGAAAGCATTGAATTAAATGTTGGACGTTATAAAAAACGTGATATGTCTTTATTAACTTATATTATGAAAAAAGATATCTTTATTTCATTAATTGAAGAAGCACGTAAAGTATCAAGAATGTATTGGTTAAAAGATATCATTAATGATAAATGCTCTGAATTGGACGTTCGTGGTATTCCTTATCGTGGAAAAGTATATTGCATTAATGATTTAAAAACTTACTTTGATGCCAACTTAGATGTATTATCATTAGAAAACATGAAAATGTTCTCTGATCCAAATTGGCCAATTTACACAAATACATCGGATACCGCTCCTGTTGTATACATTGGAGAAGGAACTGCAAAACAATCTTTAATCTCTAATGGATCACAAATTGCTGGTACTGTAGAACACTCAATTATTGGTCGTAGCTGTAAAATTGGTAAAGGTGCTAAAGTTGTAAATTGTGTAATTACAGAAGACGTTGAAATTGCACCAAATGCGATTTTACAAAACGTAATCATTGATAAACATAGTAAAATTCTTCATAAAAAAGAATTAGTTGGACAAGATTATGAACCTTTATACATTGGTAGAAGGGAGAAAATTTAATGGCAACAATTTTAATGGTCGCTTCAGAAGGACTTCCTTTTGTGAAGACCGGAGGATTGGCGGATGTTATTGGTTCCGTACCTGCCGCTTTAACAGAGCAAGGACATGAAGTATCTGTTATTATGCCATTTTATAAAAAAATAAAAGATAAATACGCGGATCGTTTTAACGAAGTATTTACTTTTGAATCAGAGTACACTGTATCAATTTATTATCGTGAAATTCCTGTTCGTATTTATTCTTCAATGGTTGAAGACGTTAAATACTATTTTGTTGAACATGCAGGATATTTTGAACGAGATGGATTATATGGATACGGTGATGATGGAGAACGATTTGGATATTTCCAAAAAGCGGTTTTGGAAATGCTTCATCAATTGAATTATTGGCCACAAATTATGCATTGCCACGATTGGCAAAGTGGTATGATTCCTTGTATGTTGAAAGAATGCCATCGTGATGATTATCGTTATTCACAAATTAAAACGGTATTCACCATCCATAACATTTCTTTCCAAGGAAATTTTGATGCCAGTATTTTAACTCCTTGTCTAGGTGTTCCATATTATTTATATGAAAACGGTGCGGTACGATTTGATACAGGTATTTCTTTTATGAAATCGGCATTTGTATATGCAGATAAAATCACAACTGTATCACCTACATATTCACAAGAAATTTTGACTCCTCAATATGGTGAACATATGGAAGGTATCTTAAATATGCGTCGCTATGATTTATGGGGAATCACAAATGGAATCGACATTAAATTCTGGAATCCTAAAACAGATCCAGATATTTATGAAAATTATGATTTAATTAATGTTAAAGAAGGAAAGAAAGCTAATAAAGTTGCCCTTCAAAAAGAATATGGATTAAAAGTAAATCCAGATGTTTTATTGGTGGGTGTTGTTTCTAGATTAACATGGCAAAAAGGTTTCTATTTAATGATGGAACAATTAAGCGCTATTTGTGCTAGTCCTATTCAAGTCTTTATTTTAGGTTCTGGAGAAGGACAAATTGAACACACGTTTAGAAATCTAGAAGAAGGAAACAAAGGTAAGATTGTTTTCTATCAAGGATATAATGAAGCTTTGGCACATAAAGTATATGCCGCAAGTGATTTATTCTTGATGCCTAGTTTATTTGAACCATGTGGTATTTCACAATTATGTGCGATGCGATATGGAGCACTTCCTTTAGTTCGTGAAACAGGTGGATTAAAGGATACGGTTGAGCCATATAATCAATATGACAAGACTGGAACAGGATTTAGTTTTGAAAAATATGATTCAGTGGATATGATGAATAAATTAAATGATGCCATTGATTTATATTATAACAATCCAGAAGACTGGGACATGCTCATGCAGAATGCTATCACAAAAGATGTTTCATGGCATAAGAGCGCTTCCATTTATACGACATTGTATAAAGAATTACTTGATTAAAAGTGCTAAAAAGAATAAAATATTATTAAGCTTATTAGGAGGAATATATAATGAAACAAATCACTGTAACTGTAATCGATCCAGTTGGACTTCATGCTCGTCCAGCAACTGTTGCTGTAAACCAAGCTAGCAAGTTCCCTAAATGTGATATCAATGTTGCATTCAAAGGTCGTGAAGTAAACATGAAATCAATCATGGGAGTTATGTCTTTAGGAATCCCTACACAATCTGAAATCACTATCAGTTGTTCAGGAGAAGATGAAGACGACGCTATCGCTAAGATTGAAGCTACATTACGTGAACAAAAAATCATCGCTTAATTAGATGAGATAGATGGAGGATAATAAATCCTCCTTTTTTTGTCGTTTTTTTAGAAAATTGAAAACGATTTCTTTTTTATATAAACAATAAAGTGATATAATGAATATATATTTAGGAGGATATTAAAATGTCTTTAGTTGATGAAAGATATGAAAAATGGGTAAGTCATCCTAATTTGGATCCACGCTACAAAGATGACTTAGCTAACATGAACGCAGAAGAAAAAAATGATGCGTTCTACACATTAATTGAGTTTGGTACAGCTGGAATGAGAGGAATTTTAGGACCTGGTACAAATCGTATTAATATTCATACTATTCGTAAAGCAACACAAGGATATGCAAACTACATTGTATCTAATGGAGAACAAGCATGCCAAAAAGGAATTGCGATTGGATACGATAACCGTCACATGTCACAAGAATTAGCTTTTGATTGTGCCAATCTATTAGCCAAAAATAATATTAAATCCTATGTTTTCGAATCATTACGACCAACTCCAGAACTAAGTTTTGCGGTTCGTCATTTAGGATGCTTTGGAGGAATTATGATTACAGCTAGTCATAACCCTAAAGAATATAACGGATATAAATTATATGATGACAAAGGATGTCAATTAATTCCTTGTTTAGCACAACAAGTCATTGACCGCGTAAATGCGATTGAAGATGAATTAGCAATTGATGCGAATTGTTCTGAAGAACAAAAATCATTGATCACTGTTATTGGAAAAGAAGTCGATGAAGAATACTATAAAAATGTATTAAGTATTCAATTAAATCCGGATGTGAAAAAAGACATCAAAATTGTCTTCTCACCAGAACACGGAACAGCTAATATTCCTGTTCAAGAAGTTTATAAACGAGCTGGTTATACTTGTATTCCAGTTGTTGAACAATGTAGCCCAGATCCTGATTTTTCTCATACACCTACACCAAATCCAGAACAAGCTGGAGCTTATGAATTAGCCCTTAAATACGCTAAAGAAAACGATGCAGATGTTATTTTGGTATGTGACCCAGACGCTGACCGTATGGGAGTCGGTGTAAAACATAATGGTGAATACGTTGTAATGACTGGAAACCAATCCGGTGCTGTTTTAATTGAATATATTTTATCGCAATTGCAAGCACAAGGAAAAATGCCAGAAAATCCAGTTATGTTCAATACCGTAGTTACAAGTGACTTAGGTGAAAAAACAGCTGCCAATTATGGAGTTGAAACAGAAAAAACTTTAACAGGATTTAAGTTTATTGGTGAAAAAGTTGCGAAATATGAAGTGACACATGAAAAGAATTATGTGTTTGGATATGAAGAATCTTATGGTTCTTTAATTAGTCCATTTGTTCGTGATAAAGATGCGCCACAAGCTTGTTTAATGCTTGCTGAAGCGGCTGCATACTATAAAGCACAAGGAAAAGATTTATGCGATGTTCTTGATGGATTATATGAAAGAAACGGTACATACGAAGAAAGTCAAGTTGCGATTTCACTTAGTGGAGAAGCAGGTGCTAAGCGTATTAAACAAATCTTACAAGATTTAAGAAACGATGCACCTAAAGAAATTGGTGGAACACCTGTTGTTAAGTCAGAAGACTACAAAGAATGTGTTATTAAAGAAGGAGATACAGTTCGTGAATTAACTGGATTTACTAAATCCGATGTATTGAAATACTATTTATCAGATGGAAGCTGGATTGCTGCTCGTCCATCTGGAACAGAACCAAAAATTAAATTCTACTATTGCATTAAAGGCGATTCAAAAGAACAAGCTCATGAAAAAACTTTGAATTACCAAAAAGCAATTGCTCAATTAACAGGAACAGATAAATAAAAAAATGAGGAACCATCAAATGATGGTTCCTATTGTTTTATGTGATTTTGTAAGAAATGTTCTATACGATCACAAGCCTTTTTGATATGATCCATGGAATACGCATAAGAAATACGTATAAAACCTTCACCACTTTGTCCAAAAGCATTTCCAGGAACACAAGCTACTTTTTCTTCTTCAAGAAGCTTGGCACAGAATTCTTCACTAGTCATCCCTGTTTGTTTAATAGAAGGGAAAACATAGAAAGTACCATGAGGCATATTTGTTTTTAATCCCATGCGATTTAAGCGTGAAACAAGTAAATTACGACGATCCAAATAATCATTTCGCATCTTAACAACATCATCCATACCATGTGCTAAAGCCTCGATGGCAGCGTATTGAGCGTTAACAGGAGCACACATAATGACATATTGATGAATTTTATTCATTGCTGATGAGACTTCTTTACTCGATAATAAATAGCCTAAACGCCAACCTGTCATCGCAAAAGCTTTTGAAAATCCATTAATAACAATAATCTGATCTTTAACTTCTTCAAATTGAGCTAGGGAAGCAAATGGTTGATCATAACTTAATTCCGCATAAATTTCATCGGATACAACATAGATACCTGATTCTTTAATAATAGGAACTAATTTTTCATAGTCTTCATATGTCATAACTCCACCAGTTGGATTACTAGGAAAGTTAATGATAATCGCTTTTGTTTTAGGCGTAATTGCTTGTTTTAAATCATCAGGTAATAATTTAAAATCATTTTCTTCTTTTAATTGAATCGAAACAACTTTACCACCCGCTAATTCAACCGCAGGGGCATAGGCAACGTAGTTAGGGTCCATACAAATAACTTCATCACCTGGATCCAATAAAGTACGCATCGCAAGGTCAATTCCTTCCGATCCTCCTACCGTAACAATAATCTCATCTTCGGGATTATAATGTTGATCATAGCGAAGAGCATGAAATTCACTGATAGCCTTACGTAATTCTAATAAACCACGATTGGCTGTATAGTGAGTTTTTCCATGAGAGATAGCGTGTATTGCGTTTTCGCATATATGCCAAGGTGTATCGAAATCAGGTTCACCAACACCTAAAGAAATAACGCCTTCAATTTCGTTGGCTAAATCAAAAAATTTTCGGATTCCACTTGGCTTTAATTCTTGTACGGTTTTTGATATTTGTTTCATTATGGAGTAACAACTAAACGATCTGTAGAATTATCATCCACGCTATCAATCATGACAATTCCACTTTTTTTGTATTCTTTTAATACAAACAATGTTTTTGTTGAAATAACATTTTCAACACATGCGATTTTATCGGAAACAAAGCGAGCTACTTCAAACATTGTTTTTCCTTCTACTAAACATAGAAAATCACAATCTCCACTTAATAAGTACATATTGGAAACTTCAGGGTATTTGGCAATCATTGTTGCGGTTTGATCGTATCCTTTATTACGTTGAGGCGTACAACTAACTTCAATGAAAGCTAAGATTACTTGGTTTTTTAAAGCTCTATTATAATTAATTACAGTATGATATCCACAAATGATTTTGTTGTCTTCCATTTCTTTGATGGATTTTTGAATATCGTCTTTATCTTCATTAAGAATATCTGCTAAATCTTGAACACTTAAGCGAGCATCACTTTCTAATAGTTCAAGGATTTTATTATGATTCATGTAAAAATCCTCCTTGCTTTTTATTCTATCACAAAGTATGTAATCTTAAAAACTAATCCGTTTGCGAATTTATTGACAAAGTAGTCTAAGGATTTTATAATTAAGTAGAATTTTAAAGGAGGATTTACTGAAATGACAGTAAAAGTTGCAATTAATGGTTTTGGACGTATCGGACGTTTAGCATTCCGTCAAATGTTCGACGCAGAAGGGTATGAAGTTGTAGCAATCAATGACTTAACTAGCCCTAAAATGTTAGCTCACTTATTAAAATACGATTCAAGTCAAGGAACTTACAAATTAGCTGATAAAGTTCAAGCTGGTGAAGGATCTATCATCGTTGATGGTAAAGAAATCACTATCTATGCTGAAGCTGATGCATCTAAATTACCTTGGGGTGAATTAGGAGTAGATGTAGTATTAGAATGTACAGGATTCTATACTTCAAAAGCTAAAGCTCAAGCTCATATCGATGCAGGAGCTCGTAAAGTTGTTATCTCTGCACCAGCAGGAAATGACTTACCAACAATCGTTTACAATGTAAACCACGATACATTAACTGCTGAAGATACTATTATCTCTGCTGCTTCATGTACAACAAACTGTTTAGCACCAATGGCTGATGCTTTAAACAAATTAGCTCCAATTCAATCAGGAATCATGACTACAGTTCATGCTTACACTGGAGACCAAATGACATTAGACGGACCACAACGTAAAGGTGACTTACGTCGTTCACGTGCTGCTGCCGTAAATATCGTACCTAACTCAACAGGTGCTGCAAAAGCTATCGGATTAGTTATCCCTGAATTAAACGGAAAATTAATCGGATCTGCTCAACGTGTTCCAACTCCTACAGGATCTACAACTATCTTAGTTGCAGTTGTTAAAGGAAAAGTTACAGTTGATGAAATCAATGCTGCTATGAAAGCTGCTTCAACTGAATCATTCGGATACACTGAAGAACAATTAGTTTCTAGCGACATCATCGGTATGCGTTATGGATCATTATTCGATGCTACTCAAACAATGGCACACGAAATGGAAGATGGAAACACTCATGTGCAAGTTGTTTCTTGGTATGACAACGAAAACTCATACACTAGCCAAATGGTTCGTACAATCAAATACTTTGCTGAATTAGGATAAGAACTAGTTATGAAAAGACATCATTCGTGATGTCTTTTTTTTTGAATTCTTGAAATTGAACTACATTTACGGTATTCTATTTATACGATTGGAAGGATTAATATATGGCAATTCGAACACAATTATCAAAAAAAGATCGTGACGAACTAACAAAGGACGTCGATGATTTAGATAAAGTTTATTTAGAACAAATGAAAGAACAAGGAATTGATGAAGATTTATTAGAACAATTCCGTGATCTGACATTACAATTAAATGAAGAAGAGTAGGAAGAGGCAGTTATGAAGTTATATAATAGTTATTCTCAAAAAATAGAAGAATTAAAACCAATTAAAGAAAATCACATTTCAATGTATGTTTGTGGACCAACTGTCTACAATTACCCACACATCGGGAATGCCCGGCCAATAGTTGTTTTTGATACATTGAAAAAAGCACTTGAAGTGCAAGGATATGATGTTACATTTGTTAGTAACTATACCGATGTAGATGACAAAATTATTAACACAGCAATTGAAAATAATGTAAGCGAAAAAGAAATTACAGACAAATACATTAAAGCATACAATGAAGTACGATTAGGATTACATGCAGATTTACCTGATGTAAGTCCTAGAGTTACCGAAACAATGGATAAAATTATTGATTTTATTGCTAAATTAATTGAAAAAGGAGCTGCTTATCAAGTAGACGGAGACGTTTATTTTAGAATTGAGAGTGATCCGACATATGGTGAATTATCTCATCAAAATATGGAAGACTTAGTTGTTGGAGCACGTATTGATGAAAACTCTAAAAAAGAAAATCCATTAGATTTTACTTTATGGAAAGCTACGGATAAAGGAATTCAATGGGATTCACCATGGTCTAAAGGAAGACCAGGATGGCATACAGAATGTGTTGTAATGATTCAAGACGTCTTCAAAACAGATTTAATTGATATCCATGGAGGAGGATTAGATTTAAAATTCCCACACCATGAAAACGAAATGGCACAATGCCAGGCATGCAACCATACAAAACTTGCCAATACATGGGTTCACAATGGAATGATTAATATTGATGGAACAAAAATGTCTAAATCACTAGGAAACGTTCGCTGGGCAAAAGATTTAATTGCACAATTTGGTGGAAACGTTGTTCGTTGGGTTATGATTTCTGTTCAATATCGTGCCTTAATGAATTTAAGTGATGAAGTATTTGATGCAGCTATCAAAGAATTAAATAAAATTCAAAATGCGTATAAACAAGCATGTTTACAATTAGAATTAGAAAATGTTACACAAAACGATGAATTAGAACCAGGTCTATGGAATACATTTATTGATGCTTTAAATGATGATTTAAATACACCGAATGCGATTACAACTATTTTAGATACAGTTAAACAAATCAATCAAAATGTTCGTAAACGTCCTTTAGATACACAACTTCTTATGAAACTTGTGAATACATTAGAAAAAGAATTATATGTATTAGGAATCGAATTTGATCGTTTAAAAATGACTCAAGAAGATAAAGACATGTATATGAACTGGCGTAAAGCAGTTAAAGAAAAAAATTACGAAGTAGCGGATCAATATCGTACTACTTTACAAGAAAAAGGAATTATCTAATGGAAATCGTCAAAGAAAATGCGACAAGCTTAGCGTGGATTGGCGATGCCATTATGAGCTTACGTGTTCGTGAACATTTATTGGCAAAAGGATATCAAAAACCTAATATTCTTCAAAAGAAGAGCAGCCGAATCTGCTCTGCAAAAGGACAAGCCTCTATTTTAGAAACCATGATGGATGAAAATTTCTTTAATGAAGATGAAAATGTGATTTTAAATCGAGGAAGAAATGCGACTATTCATTCAAAAGCTAAAAATGCTGACGGGTCTACGTACTTGAAAGCAACCGCTTTAGAAGCTTTATTAGGGTATTTATATTTATACAAACACGAACAACGCTTAGAAATGTGCCTTGATAGAATTATTGAATTAGGAGATAGTTTATGATTGTTTATGGAAAAAATGTGTATTCACAATTAAAAAATGATCCAGCTGCGATTGAAAAAATATATATTTTAAAAGGACTAACAGATCAAAGAATATGGAAATCAGTTAAGGAATTAAATGTTCCATATGAAGTTTGTTCTAAACAAACACTCGATAAATTATCAAAAAATGAAACACATCAAGGCATTGTATGTAAAGTAAAAGAAATCCCAACTTATTCAGTTGAAACACTTGTTGCGAAAGCTAAAAAACCAGGATTATTGGTTGCCTTAGATGGAATACAAGACCCACACAATGTAGGCGCTATTTTGCGTACTTGTGATTGCGCAGGTGTGGATGGTGTGATTTTATGTAAACATAACAGCGCTGGATTGACTCCGGCTGCTATTAAGGCAAGTACAGGAGCTGTCTATACGGTTCCAGTATCTATAGTCACAAATATGAATCAAACGGTAAAGTCTTTAAAAGAACAAGGCTATTGGATCGTTGGTACAGATATGGTAAACGCTAGAGACTACCGTGAAGGAATGTATGATGTACCTACTGTTTTAGTTATTGGAAACGAAGGAAAAGGAATTAGTCCAATTGTAAAGAAACAATGTGACTATATGGTTACTCTTCCAATGGCAGGCCAAATTCAATCATTGAATGCATCGGTGGCATGCGGTATTTTATTGTATGAAATTTTTAGTCAAAGAAATCCTCTGTAATTTTTTGCTTTAGGGAGCAAAAATGATTAATTTAAATGAATGGATATATTATTATTTTATAAAAGATGAAGAAGCCTTACCGGTTATCATTGAATTCTTTCGACCGGTTGTAAAGTCAGTAATTCAAAACAAATTTTCATCGCAATTTGCGTTATATTGCACACAAGAAGATTACTTTCAAATGTTTGATCAATTACTTGTGCAAAGCCTAGAAAGCTATCGATTAGATTCTAAAATGGGCTTTTGTAATTATTATTGCTCAGTTGTTCGTAATCGATGTGTTGATATTATACGAATGATATCGCGAACATCATCATATAACCTAGCTTATACGGTAAGTCTAGATATGGCTATTAATGAAACTCACCACACAACTTATGGTGAAATTATTTCGGGTAGTGATGATTGTTCATTACATGATTATGTCGTAGGTTCGATTACATGTGAACAAATTTTTGAAAGAGCACAAAACGAATTAAAACCATTGGATTACGAAATACTAAAGGCAAAATGGCAAGGAGATAATTGCCAAGAAATTGCGAAGCAAGTGCATTTGAGTCGACAGGGAGTGCAATATCGAATCAAAAAAATTAGAAAATGGTTATTAAAGATTGACAAAGTTTGAACTTTAGTGCTAAATTAATCTAGTTATAGGAGATTATTATGGCAGATAAAGTTATTTTAACGTGTACAGAATGTTTGTCACGAAATTATACAACACCAAAAAATAAAAAAACGCATATAGAGCGTTTAGAAATCAAAAAATATTGTCCAAAGTGTGGTAAACATACTTTGCATAAAGAAACGAAATGAGGTTATACAATGTCAAAGACAAAAAAAGATCGTGTATATTCTCCAAAAGGAGTTATGAAAGAATTAAAAGCCGTTGAATGGCCAGGATTCAAAACATTATGTAAGACAAGCGGAATTGTTGTTGTCTTTACTTTATTATTTGGAGCCTATTTCTTTATTTGTGAAGTAGCAGCTTCTGGTTTATTAAATTTAATTATCAAAGCGTAGGAGGAAATATGTCTGAATTAAAAAAAGAATGGTATGTTGTTAACACATACGCTGGACAAGAAAATAATGTAAAAAACAATTTGGAACGTCGTGTTAAGACAATGGGGTTAGAAGATTCTTTATTCCAAGTTGTTGTTGCTGAAGAAAAAGAAATCGAATACAAAAACGGTAAACCAGTTGAAAAAGTACATAACTTATTCTCAGGATACTTATTAGTACAAATGATCATGACAGATGAAGCATGGTATGTTGTACGTAATACACCAGGAGTAACAGGATTCATTGGTTCAAGTGGTAAAGGTGCTAAACCATTCCCAGTTGCACAAGAAGAAGTGGATGCTGTTTTACGTCGTTTAGGTCGTCAAGACTTAAATGTTCAAGTTGATTTTGAAATCGGTGATACAGTTCAAATTTTAAATGGTGCTTTTGAAGGATCAGAAGGAACTGTTGAAGCTATGGATGATGAAAAGAAAGAAGCAACTGTATTGTTGATTTTATTTGGTCGTGAAACACCAACAGAAATTCCATACATCGATTTAAAGAAAATCGAAGAATAAGTTAAGGGTGATATACTTTCACTCTTTTTTTGAAATGATTTAAAAATAGTGTATACTTAATGTGTCTTTGAATTTAACAAAAGATGTGTTATACTCAAAAAATAGGAAGTGTGATTTTTATGAAAGATATTTTAAATATAGTTTTGATGGTCTTATCAGGAATTATTATTATTTTGACTTTGCTTCAAAGTGGTAAATCAGATGGTTTATCAGCTGCTTTCACAGGTAGTGGAGATTTGAATTTATTTGCGGTTCAAAAAGAAAGAGGTCCAGAAAAAGTAATTAGTCGTATGACTTTATTTTGTGGAATCTTATTTTTCGTTATCGTTATCGCATTACAAGTCATTTAAAGAAGACCATATGGTCTTTTTTTTTAGGAAAGGAAGTGAAAACATGAGAGAATCATTATTACAATTATTTCATCGAAGAAAAAAATGGAAATTAGAAGAGTTAAGAGAAAATCTACATGTCACAAGTGCAAATGATTTAACACAATTAATTAAAACCTTAAATGAATTAGAAGAAGAAAGAATTATTATCAACAACCATTCTTTTTATTCATATATTAGTTCAAGCGATGTCGTTGGAAAAGTAAAAGACGTCTCTAAAGATGAATTCATGGTTTCCAATGAAGATACAAGAATTTATGTGGAAAAGAAATATGCCAAAAATGTATTTGAACAAGATGAAGTATTAGCACAAAGAGAAAATGGTGTATGGAAAATCAAAAAAATATTTACCAGAGGAATCTATAAGATTACTGGTGAATTTATCAAATCCAAAAAAGGCTATCGCTTCTTAAGTGATATTGACTATCATCGTTCGTTTGTTATTAAGAATATCGATGATTTTAATATTCACAATCACGATAAAGCAGTTGTGAAAATAGTAAAATACGATAATCCTATGATGGTTGAAATAGAACAAATTATCGGAAATATTAAAGATAAAGGTGTTGATATTACATCCATATTATTGGAAAACAACGTTCGTATGGATTTTAATCGTAGCATTGATAAAGAATTAACACAAATACCAGATAAAGTAGGAAAAAAAGATCGTCTAAATCGTACTGATTTAACCGATTTGATTACTTTTACTATTGATGGGGATGATGCGAAAGACTTTGATGATGCCATTAGTATTGTTAAGAAAAAATACGGATATAGTTTATATGTCCATATAGCGGATGTATCCCATTATGTAAAAGAAGGAAGTGCGATTGATCAAGAAGCTTATGCTCGTTGTACAAGCATTTATGTATGTGATCGAGTTGTACCCATGCTTCCTTTTAAATTAAGCAATGGTATTTGTTCATTAAACCCAGATGTTGATCGATGCACAATCACATGCCAAATGGAAATAGACGAACATGGAAACTGTACAAGTTATAAAGTATATCCAAGCTTAATTCATTCTAATATGCGTTGTACATATACATGTGTAAATCAACTGTTAGAAGGCAATCTACAAGCTATTCGTCAATATGAACCTATATATCAAGATCTTATTAATTTAGCGCAATGTGCGTCTTTATTAAATCAGAGAAGCTATGATCGAGGATGCATTGACTTTAATACCAAAGAACCTGTGATCCAATTAAATAAAAAAGGAAAACCAGTGTCTATTAAAGTAAAACCAAGAGGTTTCTCAGAACAAATTATTGAAGAATGTATGATTTTGGCTAATGTATGCGTTGCGAATTACTTACATAAACAAGAATTACCATGTATGTATCGTGTCCATGAAAAACCAACCGAAAAGAAAATAGAACCATTGATCCAATTAACACAAAACTTACATCTACTATTTGATTATGAAGACATTTCATCAAAATCGATTCAAACTTTATTAGAATCGGTTGAAGATGAAAATGATTTTGAAGTTGTCTCTAGAATGGCACTTCGTTCTATGCAAAAAGCGTGTTATTCCCATGAATGTACAGGACACTTTGGATTGGCTGAAGAAGAATATTGTCACTTTACTTCACCTATTCGAAGATATTCGGATTTAGTCGTTCATCGAATGCTTCGTAAATATTGTTTTGAAAAAACAGAGGGTAACATTAATAAAGACAACAAAAAAATTGAAAAACAAAGTATGCAGATGTCCCAAAAAGAAAGAGACGCTATTTTTGTGGAACGAAAAGTCAATGATTATAAAATGGCTGAATATATGGAATCACATCAATTTGAAACATTTGAAGGGACTATTGTATCGGTATTAGAATTTGGCTTCTTTGTTGAATTGGATAATTGTATTGAAGGATTGGTTCCTGTTCGTTCTTTATATGATTTCTTTGAATACGATGCTTTAACAATGACTTTAAAAGGAGAACACACAAGTTATAGTATGGGACAAAGAGTAAAAGTAATTGTGAGTGAAGTAAATCGTCAAAAAGGACAAATTACTTTTGGTATTGCATAATTGTATGTTTACATATGTTCGAAAATGTTCTAATATTTTCGTAGAGGTGATAAACATGAAAAAACCAAATAAAAAAGCTTCTGAAATGACTTTAGAAGAATTAGCTTCTTACATTGATTATTCAGTATTAAAACCGGAATTCACAGAAGATGAAATCATTGCACTAACAAAAGATGGTGTAAATTTAGGATGCGCAACAATCTGTATTAACCCAGGATATATGGAATTATGTAAACCATATGTTGTAGGAACTAAAACAAAATTATGTCCTGTATGTGATTTCCCATTTGGAACAAGTTCAACAGAATCAAAAGTAGCCCAAGCTAAAATCCTAGTAGACAACTATGCCGATGTCATTGGTGAGTTGGATATCGTTGCTAACTTTGGATTAATTCGTTCAGGAAAATATGACGAAGTCACAAAAGATATTAAAGCAGTTGTAGATGCATGTCATGAAAAAAATGTACCAGTTAAAGTAATTTTTGAAACGGATGCCTTAACAGTAGAACAAGTTAAAAAAGCATGCCATTGTGCAATGGATGCCAATGCGGATTTCGTTAAAACATCAACTGGATTCTTAACAGGACATGAAGCACATGGTGCAACTCCAGAAATTATTCAAGTTATGATGGATGAGGTGCAAGGACAATGCCAAATTAAAGGAAGTGGATGCATTCGAACACGTGAACATTTCTTACAATTAATTGATATGGGAATTGATCGTATGGGTGTTGGATACAAATCAGTTCCAGTTGTATTGAATTTGAATAAGTAGAGTTGTACTCTACTTATTTTTTTAGGAGCAGGGTTATGAATCAAGAAAGAATAGATAGACTTCGAAAAAAAATGGAGAAAAGGGAAGCTAGTATATGTTCCCAACGTGCTTTACTTTATACTCAATCTTTTAAAAATAATGAACAAGATTCTTACATTCTCAAAAAAGCGAAGGCTTTTGCACATACTTTAAATCATATGGACATCTATGTGGAACAAGATTCATTGATTTTTGGAAACCAGGCAAGTCACAACTTTGCAGCACCTATTTTTCCAGAATACTCTATTCAATGGGTGATTGATGAACTCGATGAATTTGAAAAAAGAAAAGGTGATGTCTTTAAAATTGATGAACAAACCAAACAAGATTTACGTTCCATTTATCCTTATTGGAAAGGAAATACTCACGAAGATGAAGTAAATCGAAATATTACTGAAGACATTTTATTGGCTCAAAAACAAGGTATTATTCATCGTGGTGGAATCAGTATGAGTGGGGATGGCCATATTGTTTGTGATTATGAAATGATCCTGAATACAGGATTTCGTAAACTAATTGATATAGCGAAAAGTCATTTAGACAACGATTCGAATGATTATTATCAATCTGTCATTATTAGTTTAGAAGGGGCATTATCGTTTTGTAAACGTTTTGGAACATTGCTCGAACAACTTGCTGATAAAGAACAAGATATCACAAGAAAAAAAGAACTGAAGAAAATGAGTGAAATCGCTTGTACAATGTTGGAACAACCTTGTCAAAGTTTTTATGAAGCCGTAGAAATTGTATATATGATTCATGTTCTTTTAATGATTGAAAGTAATGGTCACTCATTTTGTTTCGGTCGCTTTGATCAATATCTTCTTCCTTTTTATCAACACGACATTGAAACGAACATAATCACAAAAGACGATGCTCTTGAAATTATTACCCATATGTTTATAATGTTGTCTTCACAAAATAAAGTACGTCCTTATGAACATACTAAATTTTCACAAGGATATCCATTGTATTCAAATCTAGTCGTAGGAGGACTTAAACCAGATGGAAGTGAAGGCGTTAATGAATTGAGTTACTTATGCATTGAAGCTATGCATAATTGTTCTTTAGCTGAACCTAATTTTTCAGCCCGATATCATCAAAACAGTCCAAGAAAATTTATTGAAGCTTGTGCGAAACTAATTGCCACAGGATGTGGAATGCCAAGTATGTTTAATGATGAAGTCGCAATCAAAGGTTTATTGGATTTAGGTATTCCGAAAATCGATGCGTATGATTATTGTCCTATTGGTTGTGTCGAAACAGGCGTGCCAGGAAAATATGGACACCGTGCTACGGGAATGACCTATGTAAACTGGGGAAAAGTATTAGAAATCATGTTGTATGGTGGCATTGATTTAAATACTGGTATTTGTATGAAACAAACTAAACAAGCTTCTAACTATGATGAATTGTGGAAAAAATGGCAAGATTACCTAAAGTTTTATACAGATATTGCTGTAGAATGCGATAAAATTTGCGATAAAAGCTTAGAAAAATACGATGCCGATCCCTTTGCGTCTTGCTTAGTATGCGATAGTTTGAAATTAGGAAAAACACTAAAACAAGGTGGTTGTCGTTATGATGTTGTATCTCAATCTAATATTGGACCTAGTGTAGTAGGCAATAGTTTGTATACTATCAAGAAATTAGTCTTTGAACATAAAGAATTCACAATGGATGAATTACTTGAAGCGATGAAGAACAATTGGCAAAGTGAATCAGGAAAAAGAATTCATAAAAAGATTATGAAACTTGATAAATTTGGTAATGATGTAGATGAAGTGGATTATATTGTGAAAGATGTATTTGATTCTTATTTAGAATTATTGCCTAATTATCAAACGATTCGAAAAGACAAAGGACCAATGATTTCATGTTACACAATGTCAACAAGCAACATTACAAGCTATGTACCTAATGGTTTTGTGGTAGGAGCAACACCTGATGGAAGAATGGCTGGTTCTCCTTTAAATGAAGGTTGTTCACCAACGCAAGGAACTGACATTAAGGGACCTACAGCACTTATTAATTCTGTAAGTAAACTTCCTAATGAAAAAGTGGCAGCAGGACAATTATTAAATATGCGATTTATGTCACAGTCTTTAATCGATCATTTTGACTTATTTGTAGACTTTTTAATTGTGAGTGCTCAAAAAGGAATTTATCACAATCAATTTAATGTGATTGATTCCAATGTACTTCGACAAGCCCAAATTCATCCAGAACAATATACAGATTTAATTGTTCGTGTGGCAGGATATTGTGCTCAATTTGTTTCTTTGATGCCACAAACACAAGATGCGATTATCGCTAGAACCGAAAATTCCTTTTAAATGGCATAATTGGCTTCAAAAATGGCTTGTTTGGCATTCTGTTTGTATCTCATTTTGTTTTTGTTAGAATGAAATCAGAAACGAAGGGAGTGGTACTCATGAATAAAACTGTTACTATTGAAAATAATAAAATTGAGTCAATCTCCTTTTTAATGATATAACTGGGATATTATGAGAATATTCCAGTTTTTCTGTATTTGATTCAAAAAGGAGGACGAACAAAATGGATCAGAATTTCAATAAAGTATTTTGGGATGCTTGTGCGAACGGTGAATTTTCTATGGCAGCTGCTCAAATTAAAGGTGGAGCCGATGTTAATTATCAAAACGGCGATGGAAGAACGGCTTTAATGAGAGCTGCAAAAAGAGATCGTAAAGACATTGTGCAATTGTTAATTGACAATGGTGCTGATGTGAATTTAACAGATAAAAATGGAAAAACAGCTTTAATGGGAGCTGCTAAAAAAGGAAATAAGACAATTTGTAAAGCTTTGATTGATGCAGGAGCGGATGTAAATGCCAAAGACGATAATGGAAGAACCGCTTTAATGAGAGCATGTTTATTAGGACAAGATCGTTGTGTTGCTTTATTATTAGATGCTGGTGCAGATATCAATGCCCAAGATGAAGTAGGTCGTTCTGCTTTAATGGAAGCATGTATTGCCTTTAAACGCGATACAATTGCTTTATTACTTGAAAGAAATGCTGATGTGAATTTGTTTGATAATAATGGATGTACAAGCTTAATGAGAGCTGCCTTTGGTGGATATGCTTCACTAGTAGAAAAATTAATTGCTTATGGAGCCGATGTTGATATGGTCGATAAACAAGGTAATCGTGCCTTAGATTATGTACGTGAACATTGTCGTGCTCAATTAGAGCCAATTCTAAAATAGGGAGGATTCATTATGCGTGATTATTTAAGTTCTGAAGTAAGAAATGTTAGTGTTGTTGGACACAGCGGGGTAGGTAAGACTTCTGTATTGGAAGCCATGTTATATTACACGAAAGCAACGGATCGTTTTGGTAAAACAAGCGATGGATCTTCAATGATTGACTTTGATGCAGAAGAAATTGCTCGTGGATTATCAGTTTATACTTCTATTATTCCAATTGAATGGGAAGATTGTAAAATTAACTTTATTGATACACCAGGTTACTTAGATTTCGTTGGTGAAAAAGAAAGTGGATTTGCGGTTGGTGATAGTACTTTAATTGTATGTTCTGCTAAAGATCCTCTTCAATCAGGAACTAAATTAGCTTATAAACAAGCTATCGAATCTAAAAAACCAACTATTTTCTTTATCAATCGCTTGGATGAAGAAGACACAAGTTTTGCGGATGCATATAGTGCTTTACATGAAGAATTTGGAAAGAGTATTATTCCATTTGAAGTTCCAATTATTGAAAATGGAAGCATCGTTGGTTCAGTAAATATCATCAAAAATAAAGCTTGGTATTATAAAGGACCAAAAGCAGAAGGCGATAAACCACAACCAGTTCCAGAAGACATGGTTGAAGAAGTTGCTTTATATAAAGATCAAATTGCGGAAGCCGTTGCTATGGGTGATGATGAATTAATGGAAAAATTCTTCTCTGGTGAAGAATTCTCGGATGCCGAATTAACTCGTGGTGTTCGTATTGGAATTCGTAATGGTGAAATTATTCCGGTATATTCAGGATCTGCAACAGAGTCAATTGGGATTCAACGTTTAATGGATTTGATTGTTACTTATTTCCCAACATATTCAGAAAAAGGTATGTATACAGCCGTTACACCAAATGGTGTTAGTGTTGATCTATTAACAACTGAACAAGAAGTTTTAACAGCTCAAGTATTTAAAACAATTGCCGATCCATTTGTTGGACGTATTAGCTATGTAAAAGTATTATCTGGTGTATTATCATCTGATTCTACTTTGGTTAATGGAAATAATGGAAAACCTGAAAAAGTAGGTACTATTTTCGTAATTAAAGGAAAACACCAAACAGCAGCTGGTAAATTATTTACAGGTGATATTGGAGCAATCAATAAACTTCAAAATACAAAGACAAATGATACTTTATGTGAAAAAGGTAAATTATTAATGGCTCCTCCAATTGTCTTTACACAACCAATGTATGGACAAGCTATTTCACCAGCAACGAAAAACGATGAAGATAAATTATCAAATGGTTTAGCACGTATTGCTGAAGAAGATCCTACTTTCAAAGTAACTACGAATCCAGAAACAAAAGAAACAGTGATTTATGGTATTGGAGATCAACATTTAAGTGTTGTATTAAATAAATTGAAAAATAAATACAAAGCACAAGTTAAGATTTCAGATCCAAAAATTATGTATCGTGAAACAATCACAAAAGCTGCAACAGGAGAGGGTCGTCATAAAAAACAATCGGGTGGACATGGTCAATTTGGACATGTATTCGTTGATTTTGAACCAAATCGTGGAACAGAAGAAATGGTATTCGAAGAAAAAGTATTTGGTGGTGCCGTTCCAAAACAATACTTCCCAGCAATTGAAACAGGATTAAGAGAATGTTGTGAAAAAGGTCCTCTTGCAGGTTATAAAGTTGTGAACATGAAAGCAACGCTAAAAGATGGTAAATACCATGATGTTGATTCAAGTGAAATGGCATTTAAATTAGCAGCTCATTTATCTTTCAAAGATGCAATGACTAAGTGTCATCCAATTTTATTAGAACCAATTATGAATATTTCTATTCGCGTACCAGATGAATATACTGGAGCGGTAATTGGTGATTTAAATAAACGTCGTGGAGCTATTATGGGTATGACACCAGAAGATGGTGATCAATTAATCGAAGCACAAGTGCCAATGGCTGAAATCCCTAAATACTCTATTGAATTACGTGCTATGACACAAGGATTAGGTACATATTCAATTGAAATGGATCGTTATGACCCAGTACCTGAACCTATCGCAAAACGCATTATTGAAGCAAATAAACAATAAAGTGAAAAAGAGGTAGTCTTACGATTGCCTCTTTTCTTATGCGATATTACATTCCTTCATCCAAATAGGAAGTTCTTTTTGCCACGATTGTTCACAATGTGCATCGTTTTTAAAGACATGAGGAATGACATCTACTCCTGTTTTTTTCAATAAAGCTCGAATAATCTGTAAATTTTGATCCGTTACGGTTGCGAATAATTGATGTGTAGGATATTCATTTCCACCCCAGGAAATATAAATCTGCGTATTTGGTTCAATATGACAATCAAATTCTTCTCTGAATTTTTTATACATCGGATAAATGTGAGGAGATACGCAAATTGCTTTAGAGAAAGTTTTAGAATTATGCATAGCCATATACAAACTCATGGTTCCGCCCATACTTGAACCACCAATATAAGTGTAATCTCGTTCTGGTTTAGTAGGATATTGAGAATCAATAAATGGTTTTAATTCATTAACCATCCAATCAATTAAGATTTGTCCTCTTTGTTCAATATAACCCCATTCTTCTTCATAAAAATCATATGGAGTAAACTCATTTAATCTTTCATTACCATTATGATTACACTCCAAACCAACAACGATAACACGACCATTATTGTTGTCTAGGTATTCTTTTATACCCCAGCTTTTACCATAAGTTGCGACATTATCATAAAATAAATTATGTCCATCAAACATATATAAAACAGGAAAACGTTCATTTTCTTGAATGTTCTCGGGCATATAAATATGTAGTTTACGATTTAATTGAAAAGGCGTAATCCATATATCACGAGTAAATACCATAAATTCCTGCTACTCAAAATGTGTCCAAATATACTCAAACACATCGAGAAATTGAAGTCCTCACGGATACTTCTTACTGT
>NZ_JBJEEX010000136.1:0-22896 GCF_051873495.1 Floccifex sp. | reverse complement strand
GTACGTACGGTGCAATGAGAGGGGCGAAAATAGTTTATTTTCCCTCTACTCTATTCCTTTAAACGAATTGACTTAATAACTTGTGGTGTTTTAGGTTTATCTCTAAAATCTGTTTTAACACTCGCAATTTTGTCTACGACTTCAATTCCTTTTGTGATTTTTCCAAAAGCAGCATATTGACCATCTAGATGAGGAGCATCTTGGTGCATAATAAAGAATTGAGAACTAGCTGAATTTGGATAAGATGTTCTAGCCATAGATAATACACCACGTGTATGTTTCAATTTATTTTTGAAACCATTGGCATCAAATTCACCCTTGATTGTCTCTTTTGAGCCACCCATTCCTGTTCCTTCAGGGTCTCCACCTTGAATCATAAAACCAGGAATTACACGATGGAAAATAATACCATCATAGAATTTTTCATTAATTAATTTCACAAAATTTTCAACGGTTCTAGGTGCAATGGTTGGATATAGTTCTGCTTCCATTACCGATCCGTCTTCCATTGTGATAACGATATCAATTGTTTGCATAAGGTACCTCCATTCTTTATATTATACAGAATGGAAGTGATTTGTGCTACAATAGGTACGAGGTGATTTTGTGAAATTATTAAAAAATATTGATATTAAACCGGCATTGATTCCAATGGGGTATTTATATGTTTTAAGTGCTTTATATAATGTTGTTTTCTTAGTTGGATCCAATACATTTGAAGGAATTATGTTTTTCGTGTTTGAAATGATTATGGGATTAATTAGTAGTGTTGGATTCTATTGGCTTTGTTTAAAGACATGGAAAATCGATAAGAAAATTGACACAAATTCTATTTTAAAAGTTTTATCATTAGAACTATTGTATTTATTTATTTGTTTAGGAATTCTTCAACCCATGATAGGAAAAGACAATATGTTTATGCAGATTGTTGGCTTATTAATTATGGTTTATATGATTCCAATACAATTAATTTATTTTTATGGATTAGCTAGTGGTAAATCATCTTATAAAGAATTAGGAAAATTTGTTTGGAATGTGATTAAAAAAGAAAACCGTTCTATTATTAATAAATTCTGTATTTGTTTATTAATAATGATTTTCTTAGATACTATTTCAAGTGGAATGTTAAGTGCGGCTAAAGGATTTGACACATGTTCATTAAGTGTTTTAGTTTTATTATACGGAAATCCATTGATGTCATTAATGGTATTTTTATTCTTTGCGGCAGGATTTAAGTTGGCAATTGTCGATTGTATTGCCTATGTTGTGATGTATATCATTTTGGCATTCTGTTATGGATTATTAGATATTAATTATATTTTATTTATTAGAAGAAAGAGTTGCATTGAAGATGAATCTAGAAGTGATGAAGTGCACCAAGAGGCGAACTGAACTTTTAAATCGAATGGGAATTAATAGTGTAGAGGAATTATTGAAAACATATCCGATGCGATATGAGACAATACAGTCTACACCTTTTTTAGATTGGAAAGAAAACGATTCGGTTTGTTTTGAAGGACTGATTTGTCGCCAAGCACAAGTGATTCGTTTATCTAAGAATCGTTCCATGACAAAATTTAAAGTCATTAGCTGGGATGAAGAATTAGAAATCACATTATTTAATCGTCCTTGGACGCAACAATTTACATTTGGGAAAGTCATTACTTTATTTGGAACATATCAAGGAAACCATAAAGTTGTGGCATCAAATTATAATTTTAAGCCTTTGAAAGAACAAATTGGAATTCATCCTGTTTATAGTTTAACAGAAGGGTTGAAACAAAATGAAATGCATCAAATTATGGCCAAAGCCCTTACGTTTGTGGATGAAATTGAAGACGTGATACCGGAACAATATCGTTTGAAATATCGTTTGTTGACTCAAAAACAAGCATATACTTTAATTCATCAACCTAAAACAAAAAAAGACATTGAATTGGCTATTCGTACTTTGAAATACGATGAATTTTTACGGTTTCAGTGTGTTATGCAAGCCGTTCAAAATCAGAAAGTACAAACAGAATTTAAAATACCGCGAAAATTCGATGAAACAATTATCGAAACATGGATGAATTCTTTACCATATACACTTACTAAAGACCAACAAAAAGGAATTCATGAAATATTAAACGACATGAAATCCAATAAAATTATGTTTCGCCTTGTGCAAGGAGACGTAGGCTGTGGAAAGACAATGGTCGCCATTGCTGCTTTATACGCAAGTTGGTTATCAGGATATCAAGCTGTATTTTTAGCGCCTACTGAAATTTTGGCAAAACAACACTATGAAAACTTAAAAGCACAAAATTTAGAATGTGCTTATTATGTTTCAAGTCTTCCAGTCAAAGAAAAAAAAGAAACATTGGAAGGATTAAAAACAGGAACCATACCTATTGTGGTAGGAACTCATGCCTTATTTCAAGAAAATGTCATTTTTTCTAATTTAGGTTTAGTCATAATCGATGAACAACAACGATTTGGTGTGAAACAAAGACGAGCCCTACTTGAAAAAGGACAAAATGTTGATTTTTTAATGATGTCGGCAACACCCATTCCTAGAACGTATGCACATTTTTTATTTGGTGATATGGACATTACCAACATTAAAGAAATGCCCAAAGGAAGACAACCCGTAAAAACAAAGTACGTGAAAGGCAAGAGCATGGCTCCTGTTTTAGATGAAATATTAGATGGCATCCAACAAGGTTATCAATGTTACGTTGTATGTCCTGCTATTGATGAAAATGATCCATCTATGAAAAGTGCGACTTCTATTTATAATGGTATGAAAAAAACACTTCCTCATATTCGCATTGGACTATTACATGGAAAACTAAAAAAAGAAGAAAAAGAAGAAGTGATGAATCAATTTAAAAATCATGAACTCGATATATTAGTAAGTACAACAGTTATTGAAGTTGGAATTGATGTTAAGAATGCGATATATATGGTTATATACGATGCCCATCGCTTTGGACTAAGTACCCTTCATCAATTAAGAGGAAGATGTGCAAGAAGTGAGCAACAAGGTCATTGTTTCTTATTAAGTAATTCAAGTGATGAACAAGCCATTAAACGCTTAAAAATGTTGGAAACACTAACTGATGGATTTCAAGTCACAGATTATGATTTGCAGATTCGTGGGCCAGGTGATATCTTAGGAATACGACAAAGTGGACTTCCCAACTTTATTTTAGGAGACTTAAATAAAGACAAAGCCATTATGGAAGTCTGTATACAAGATGCTAAAGATATACTAGAACGACAGGAGGATGACAATATGCTTCGCTTTGTGCATAGGGCAGTGGAAAAAGCGGAGTATTTTGATTAAAATGAGAATATGGATAAGATAAAAATAAAAACGAAACTTACATATTTTATTTCTCTAGGAGCTATATGTGTCATCTTGGTCATGTTGACGTATATGTTCTTTTTGAGAACCATTCAAGTCGATGTGATGCAAGGTCTATCTATCGAATATACCGGGGAAAACGGAAATGCCTCAGCCAGTGCTAAAAATGAAGTCATGGACTTAAACCAAAGAACCCAAGACTTTTATAAAAGTGTAACATATGTGGTTACTCCCAATGAAAATTTACGCAATGGATTGGTTATTCACGTACAAGCCAGTTTCGATGAACAATTGGCTAGTTTATATCACTTCGAAGCTATCAATACGCAAATGGATATCGTTGTATCTGGGTTAAATGATCGTTATGCTTCTTTAGAACAAATCGATGAAAAATATTTGGATGATTTATTGAAAGCAGCGGATTCATATCTAGAAAACAATGCCAAACAAATTATTGAAGCCAATGAATTAAACGAAGAATCGAAATTAGAACAATCACATGTTGTGTATCAATGTTTCATGAAATCTAACAACAGTAAGGCAAGTGATCGTGTTTTAGTGATGTATCAAATGAATTATTTACACAAAGACGATGAAACTATTCTTTACTATACGGTTTCAATTCCGGAAGTAAACGATGGCAATAAAGTCGATAAACAAGATGTGTTTGGAGAGAAAGCGTATTTATCTGAAAATGAAATCACAAATCTAGATTTTGCGGGTTATATTCAACGCATTTATGGTGGCCAATATACCATTGAACAAATTCATCAAGAAACGGACTCTAATCAACAAGATTAGAGTTTTTTTATTAAATCTTTATAATCCTTAACTCAAAAATTTAGAATGCCTTGATAAGATAAGACAGGAAAGGAAATTTATGAAAAAAATAATTATACCGATTATCGTTCTCTTATTAATTGTTGGCATGGGATATCAAAATAGAATTGTATATTCAAATTTAAACGATTTAAAATCACAAGAACTTTTATCGAAATTAATGAAAGATACGATTTTAAAATCTAAATAAGAAATATTATTTCAACACATTTATCAAATCAACGAAGTATTTAAAAACGATGAACTAAGTAAAGGATTTGAACCATTAAGGAAAGAAAATAAATATGATCCATATGAAATTCAAGCAAGATGGGATAAAAAACACCCTGATTTTTTAGGATATAATTGTCGCATTACGGCATTTTCTTTATTCAGTCAATACATTGAAATACAAGAATCCAAACCAATAAAAGAAGCTGTACCATTGGATTTGTATGCTCTACAAGAAGATAATAGTGCTTTAAAGGGAGAAGAACAAAAATTTGCTCGTTTTTATGAAGACATTGAAACAACGATGACCAAAGACATTGAAGAACACGTGAATACAATTCATGAAGAATGGAAAAAACGAGGAATTGTATTTTCAAAACAAGATAAAGTTAGTTTGATTTCTGTTTTCTTTCATAGTGATATAGATGATGAAAACGTTCTTCAAATCGGACATACGGGACTGCTTTTTGATGACAAAGATGGCTTATATTTCTTTGAAAAATTAGCTTTCCAAGAACCGTATCAACTCATTAAATTTAAAAACCGTAAACAATTATCAAAATATTTGATGGAAAAATACGACGTGAATGAAAATCAACCCGTTAGTCGTCCTTTTATCTTTGAAAACAATCACTTATTAAAATAAAAATGATGGCATTTGCCATCAATTTTAATATAAACGCGTATATTTTTTAAATAAAACATCATTCACATCTTCGTTTCCATCGCAGTTTAAAGAAACAAAGACAGGTGGTTCAATGCCATTGGCTAATAATTCTTCGGCACAGCTGACATTGATAGCTTGAACAATAAAGGCATTGGCCATACTACTAGTAGGACAAAGACTTGCTTTCATGCCATCTAAGTGTAAAGCACTATCACCCATAACACCACAATTATCAATGACTAAATCGGCAATATCTTTTAATAATTTACCAGATTCATGACGAGAAGTGACATGATTAGAATGATCTAGATTTGTAATCGCGATGACTTTAGCTCCTTTTTTCTGTGATTCCATCGCTAATTCAATTGGATACGCATTACGACCAGAATTTGAAGCAACTAGTACAATATCACCTTCTTGAATGCCATACAAATCAACAAGGATTTTGGCATAACCAGAAAGACGTTCAATGTGAGAACTCTTAGTTGGATGTTCTGTTAAAGTTAATTCACTTGTTAGTATAGGCTTTACGAAGGCAAGGCCACCGGCTCGTCCATAAAACTCTTCGGCAACGGTATGAGAATGACCAGAACCACTGACAAAAAAGTTATGGCCGTCCATAAAACTATGGGCAATCCATTTACCAGCTTGTTCTAGGTTTTCGCTTTGCGTGTCTTTAATTTTTTGAATGACTTGCAGTCCGATATCAAATACTTGTTCCATGTTTAGAATCCAATCTTTTTAATCACATCTTCAAAGTCTTTGTTTTCAATTGGATTAAATTCAATGGAAACAGAATCATTATCTTTGTAGCGAGGAATTAAATGAACATGGAAATGATTTACACTTTGACCAGCAGCTTCATGGACATTTGATAATACATTGATTCCATCACATCCAAGTTCTTTTTCCATTTTTAGCGCAATTTTTTGAGCTACATCGAATACATGATGTAAAACATCAGAATCACATTCTAAAAATGAATCAAAGTGTTGTTTAGGAATGACTAAAGTATGTCCTTTACTAGTAGGATTTACATCAAGAAAAGCTAAGACAGTTTCGTCTTCATAAATCGTATAATTAGGAATTTCTTTATTCACAATTTTACAGAATATACACATATTAAGTCTCCTTTTTTTATATAGTATACTCCTATAAAAAGCGAAAAGACAAGCTAAGGGGATGCTTGTCTTTTCTTAAATTAAGGGGATAGAAAATTAGTATGAATATCAATTCATACCGGCAAGGCTTTCCTTGCTTGAATGAAGTATATCACATAGTATGACACAAAATGTGTGATAATTTTGGGAAAATATGTGAAATGACATTTTTTTCGTTTTTTTTGCCATAAATTTAACGAAATATGGCTATTTTTTGTTAAAAGTGGGGACTTAGACCTATTTAATAGAATTCTAAACAAAGACGTTGTTTTATGGTATAATATAATCCAAATAGAGGTTTGAAAATGATTAAAAAAACAGTGAAAGAAATTGCCGATTTATTGCATACACAGGCATTTGGAAATATAGAACAAGACATTGAAGGAGTTCAAACAGATTCTCGAAATGTAACAGAAAAAACGCTATTTATTCCATTAATTGGACAAAGAGTTGATGGACATAGTTTTGTGAAAGATATGAAATGCGCTACGCTTTGGCAAAAAGACCATGTTCCTTATCCTGAACATGTTCCTTATATTTTAGTAGACGATACAACGCAAGCTTTACAAGCACTGGCAAAAGCTTATTTAGATACACTATCTTGTAAAATTATTGCGGTAACAGGATCCAATGGAAAAACAAGTTGTAAAGATATGTTATGCGCTATTTTTTCACAAGAAAAGAAAACACAAAAAACACAAGGAAACCATAACAATGAAATTGGTCTTCCTTTAACTATCTTAGAATTTGATGAAGACATTGAAATTGGTATTTTAGAAATGGGAATGGAAAATAAAGGGGAAATTGATTTTCTTTGTTCCATTGCGCAACCAGACTATGCCATTATCACAACAATTGGTTCTGCTCACATGGAAAATTTAGGTGGTAAGCTTCAAATTGCACAGGCAAAATGTGAAATATTTGAAAATATGAAAGACAATGGAACTTTATACTACAATGTACAAAGCCCAGAAATTGAAGAAGTATTAAAAACGCTTTCCTTTGGGAATAAAAAAGCTATTCCATTTGGAAAGGGAAGTGATATTTGTGTCACAAGTGATTTAATTGTGGAAGGAGATTCCATGAAATTTACTTGTTCTATTTTAGATGAACAAGTAACTGTTCATGCTCTAGGAGCTCATCAAGCGGATAATGCTCTTCCTTGTATTGCCTTGGCAAAACAATTAGGAATTCAAGATCAATCAATTTTAAAAGGATTAAAAGAAATGGAAATGACAAAGATGCGTACTCAACTATGCAAAGTTAAAAACTGTCAAATCCTTGATGATTCTTATAAATCCAATCCTGAATCTTGTAAAGCGGCAATCGATACTTTAATGAGCATTCCAAGTAAAAGACACATTGCTGTGTTATCCGATATGTTGGATTTAGGTCCGAATGAACAACAACTTCACTATGAAATCGGATTATATGCGAAAGAAAAAGGAATTGATGAATTAATTTGTACTGGACCACTATCCAAATTCAGTGCAGAAGCGTACAATGGTCAGTGGTTTGAAACAAAAGAAGAATGTGTAAATATTCTTAAACCATATATATATCAAGATTGTGCGATTCTAGTTAAGGGGTCTCGTGCAATGGCGATGGATAAAATCGTAAGTGCATTGAAAGAGGAGGAAGTAAAATGAAATTAAGTTTAGGGGTTGTATTTGGTGGACAAAGCAGTGAATACTCTGTTTCTTTACATTCAACTGCGTCATTTTTAAGACAAATACATGAAGAAAAATATGATATTACTAAAATTGGAATTGATGTCGAAGGACATTTCTATGTATATACAGGAACTATTGATGATTTAGAACACGATCATTGGAAATCGGAAGAAACTTGTATTCCATGTGCTTGGACACACAAAGGAATTATCTTATTAGATGGTTCGAATAAATTCATTGAATTGGATTGTGTATTCCCAGTTGTTCATGGAAAAAACTGTGAAGATGGAACTTTACAAGGATTATTTGAAGTAATGAATATCCATTATGTAGGATGTGACACAATGTCATCTGCTATTTCAATGGATAAAGAAATTATGCATATTTTATGTGATCAAGCACAAATTCCATGTGCTAAATACGTTTGTTTAAATGCCCGTAAAAAGAATTTAACATTTGCACAAATTCAAGAATTATTCCCACTTCCATGGATTGTTAAGCCATGTAACGCGGGAAGTAGTTACGGTGTTTCAAAAGTAAACAATGAAACAGAATTTGAAAAAGCTGTAGAAGAAGCGTTCTATTATGATGGACGTGGAAAAATTCTTGTGGAAGAAATGATTGATGGTTTTGAAATTGGTTGTGCTGTAATGGGAAATGAAATCATCAGAACAGGAAGCTGCGACGAAATTGAAATTACACGTGGAATCTTTGATTTTGAAGGAAAATATGCGATGGATGGAGCTAATATTTATTGTCCAGCTCGTATTGACCAAAAAATATTTGATGAAGCACAAGAATTAGCTAGAAAAGTATATGTGGCAATGAATTGTTCAGGACTTGCTCGTGTCGATATGTTTGTCACAAAAGATAAAAAAGTAATTTTAAATGAATTAAATACACTTCCAGGAATGACAGCCACTTCTCGTTATCCTTCTATGATGAAAGAAGCTGGTTTAGAATTCCCAGATTTAATTGACCAATTAATTGACCTTGCGATGCAAAGGGTGGTAGGAGCATGTTAGAAGCTTATTCGCGATGTTGGGCGGAAATTGATATCAAAGCGATTGCACATAATGTTCAAGAAATCCAAAAGCTTGTAGGTGAAACTAAAATCATGGGAATTGTGAAAGCCAATGCCTATGGTCATGGAGATGTACAATGTGCTAAAGCACTAAAAGAATGTGGAGTCGATTTCTTTGGTGTTTCAAGCATAGATGAAGCTTTAAATTTACGTAACGCTGGTATTGATGACAATGTCCTAATTTTAGGATATACACCCGAAGAACATTTTCATTATCTACATGAACAAAATATTATTCAGTCCTTAGTTAGCTTAGACTATGCGAAAACACTAAATGAATATGCGATGACACAAAATGTACAAATTCGCGCTCATTGTAAAGTGGATACCGGAATGTGTCGAACAGGTATCATTTATCAAGATCAAAGTAAAAATATGGATTCTATTCTAGAAGAATATCAATTATCAAATATTCATGTAGAAGGAATTTTCTCACATTTTCCAGTGAGTGATGAACTAGATAAAGATAGTAAAGAATTTACTTTGCATCAAATTGAATTATTTAAAGAAGTGTTACAACAATTAGAACAACATGGCATTAATCCTGGAATTCGTCATATTCAAAATAGTTATGGTATTTTGAACTATGGAGATTTAGGATTTGATTATTGTCGACCAGGTCTTTTATACATGGGTGTGACAAGTGATGATTCTGTTGAAATTGAATCCAATCCTGATTTTATTCCGATTTTATCTTTATATGCCAACGTTAGTTTAGTGAAATGGATTGAACCAGGACAAAGTGTAAGTTATGGACGTCATTTTATTGCCCAAAAACCAACGAAAGTCGCAACCATGTCTATAGGATATGCCGATGGCCTACCTCGATTGGTTTCAAATAAGAATTTAGAAGTATTGGTTCATGGGATTCGTTGTCCATTGATTGGTAATATTTGTATGGATCAATGCATGATTGATGTTACAGCGGTTGATGATGTGAAACAAGGTGATGTTGTTTGTATTGTGGGACAACAAGGAAAAGAAAAAGTGACGATTGATGAAATTAGTCGTAAGGCACAAACCATCAATAACGAAACGCTATCTTGTATTACGAGTCGTGTTCCTAGAATGGAAAAGAGGCAATAATGGCTAAAAAAAGACAATACGCGATGATTGATATCGCAAAATATGTATCGGCTTTATTAGTTGTTGCGATTCATACGTTTCCTTTTTATGAAATAAGTGAAACATTGAATACGTATTTTATTCAAACCATTTGTCGAATTGCGGTTCCTTTCTTCTTTACTACTTCTGGTTTTTTCTTCTTTCGTAAATGGAGCGAAGACAAAGAAGTGAACAAGGAATCTGTTAAAAAATATTTATTACGTTTATTAAAAATTTATTTAATTTGGAGTGTTATTTATTTACCTTATACAATTTATGACTATACAAGAGATGGATTCCAAATTATGAATATTGTGAGCTATGTTCGTGATTTTCTATTAAATGGAAGTTATTATCATTTGTGGTTTTTACCAGCATTGATGACGGCTACAGTGATTGTTTCTTTTCTATATTCTAAAAAAGGATTAATGACAACTCTAAAAGTATGTTTAATTTTATATATTTTTGGATATTTTATTAATGTTTATGCACTTGTATGGGAACAAATTCCTGTGATTTCTTTCTTTTATGAATTCTTTACTAAAGTATTCACAACATCACGGAATGGTTTCTTCTTTGGTCCTTTGTTTGTATGCATGGGCTTATTATTAGCGCGAACAAAACGATTAGACAAAAAATTAAATCAAATTGGTTTCTTAATTAGTTTTATTTTACTTGTTTTAGAAGTAACAATCTATCGTGCTACAGGAATTCTAAGAGATCTTACAAGTATGTATATTTCTTTAATTCCAGCTGTATATTTCTTTGTGAATTGGATGTTGACAATTAAAATTCCATATAAAGAATCATATAAAGCTATGCGAAATGAATCGTTATTAATTTATACTTCTCATATTTTATTTGCGAAAGTATTATTGATTTTATTTCCAGAAGCACACTTGGTTGTGTACTTTGTGACACTTGCCTTAGCACAAGGATTTGCGTCGTTAGTTATTCATTATAAAGAAAAGTATCCGATATTAGAAAATTTGGTATAAAGTATGATTCGAGTTTTTCAAGTTAAGTGTGATGTCGATGATGAAAAAGTGATTATCAAACAACTTTTGAAAAAACTAAATATTACAAGAAAAGACCTTTTTTCATGGAGTATTCATAGAAAAAGCGTGGATGCCCGCAAACAAAAGGTCTTGTTTTCTTATGTCATCGACTGTGAAATTAAAAATGAACAAAAAGCATTAAAAAATAAAGACGTTCATATTTGTCCAAATGAAACATATCACTTTGTTTCTAAAGGAGAACATGAACTTAAATCTCGTCCTGTTGTAGTTGGATTTGGGCCAGCGGGTATGTTTGCGGCTTTAATTTTAGCGCAACAAGGATACAATCCCATTGTGATTGAAAGAGGAAGTGAAGTTCATACACGTATTGAAAAAGTCAATACGTTCTGGACTAAAGGACAATTAGATGAAGAATGTAATGTACAATATGGTGAAGGAGGAGCGGGAACGTTCAGTGATGGAAAACTAACGACTCGTTCTAAAGATAGCCGCGCACGTAAGGTTTTAGAGGAATTAGTTCATTTTGGGGCTAAAAAAGATATCTTAATCGATGCCCATCCTCATATTGG
Organism: Floccifex sp.; assembly: GCF_051873495.1. Taxonomy (NCBI): domain Bacteria; kingdom Bacillati; phylum Bacillota; class Erysipelotrichia; order Erysipelotrichales; family Erysipelotrichaceae; genus Floccifex; species Floccifex sp. The sequence goes on along the minus strand of NZ_JBJEEX010000136.1, from coordinate 11,218 downwards.
AACCGATGCCTTTATTGATATTATCTATAATCTTAGAGAAGAAATAAAAAAATTAGGTGGAACTTTCTATTTTGATGCGAAATTAGAAAACATTGAAATAGAAAATAATGAATTGGTTTCGATTCAAGTCAATGGACAAACAGTACCATGTAATGCGTTAATATTAAGTATTGGACATTCGGCAACGGATACTATCCAAATGCTTCATGATAAAGGTGTATACATGGAAAATAAACCATTTGCGATTGGAGTAAGAATTGAACACAAACAACAATTCATTAACGAAGCAATGTTAAAGGAATATGCCAATGATCCTAGATTGATTCCTGCTCGTTATCAATTAACACATACCGCATCTAATAATAAAGGAGTCTATACATTTTGTATGTGTCCAGGAGGATATGTGATTCCTTGTAGTAGTTCGAAAAATAAATTAGTCATTAATGGAATGAGCTATGCTTCACGTGATGGTGTGAATGCCAATAGTGCTTTATTAGTGCAAGTAAATGAATCTGATTATGGAACGGAATTATTTGATGGTCTTAAATATCAAGAACAATTAGAACAAAAGGCATTTGAAATGGCCAAAGATTATAAAGCACTTGTACAATTATCAACGGATTATTTAAATAATGTAGTTTCCACTCATTTAGATCAAGTAGAACCAACTTATGCTTTGGGATATACATTTGGGAATTTAAATGAATTATTTAGTGAACCTGTAAATTTAGCTTTACACGAAGCTTTAGAAAATTTTGAAAAAAGAGTTCCTGGCTTTGCTTCAACTTCCGTTTTATCAGCAGTTGAATCAAGAAGTTCAGCCAGTGTTCGTATTGTTCGTAATGAACAATTAGAAGCCAATATAAAAGGAATTTATCCAGCAGGAGAAGGTTCAGGATATGCCGGAGGCATTATGACAAGTGCAATTGATGGAATTCGGTGTGCAGAATCTTTAATTTCATATTATGATAGTAAAAAGCGAGGTGAAAAAAATGGCAGCGTATTGTAAAGGATGTGGAGTCGCTCTTCAAAATGAAAGACCCAAAGAAATTGGGTATGTACCTACATTAGATGCGATTTATTGTCAAAGATGTTTTAAAATCAGAAATTATGGAGATGTTTTAATTTCCATGCAGCAGGGAATTGAGTCTAATACTACTTTTCAAAAAATCAATGAAATTGATGCGGTAGTATTCTGGATTGTGGATTTATTCGCATTCGAATCCAGTCTAATTCCTAAACTAAATCAAAAATTACCTGGAAAAGATATTATCATGGTTTTGACAAAGCGTGATCTTCTTCCTAAAACACTGACAATCGAAAAAATTAGTGCTTTTGTACAGGAGCGTCTACAAGAAGAACAAATTGTCGTGAAAGATATTTTATTATCTAGTGATTTATTAAAAAACAGTGATGAAGCTAAGGAATCCATTGATTTTATTAATCAAGCCATTGATTATTATCGCGAAGATAAAGATGTTGTTTTTATGGGAGTGGCCAATGTTGGTAAGTCTACTATTTTAAATCATTTAAATCAAAATAAAGACTTAACAACTTCTTGTAATCCGGGAACAACACTTGATTTGGTTCCTATTAAACAAGATGGATACACAATCTATGACACACCAGGAATTGAAAACCATCATAGTATATTAACGTATTTATCACCAAAAGATTTAAAAACAGTGATTCCTTCTAAGCCAATTCGTCCTTTTGTTTCGCAAATCTATGAAGATCAATCATTTGCGGCAGCGGGATTGGCGCGATTGGATATTAAAGTAAAAGGAAAAGCGAGCGTAGTTGCGTATTTTTCGCGTTCGATTTCCGTTCATAGAGGAAAATTAGAAAAAGCAGATGCCCTATGGCAAAATCATTTAAATGAAATGTTGTCACCTTGTCTTGATACATCGCTTTTAACGATGCATACATATCATTCAAAGATGATTGATAAAAAAATGGATGTAGTGATTCATGGAATTGGTTGGTTTTGTATAAGTGGGGAAATTGAAGAAGTAAGTGTAAAAGTACACAAAGGTATATATGTGACATTTAGAAAGGCGATGATTTAATGTTATCTAGTGCAAATAAGAAATATTTACGTAAATTAAGTATGAATTATAAATCTTTATTTCAAATTGGGAAAGATGGAATTAGTGATAATTTAGCACAAACTCTATCAGATTCATTGGAAGCCCATGAATTAGTAAAATGTAATTTATTAAAAACTTGTCCTGTATCGGTTCGAGAAGCAGCAATTGAATTGGCTGGACTTACAAATAGTGAAGTTGTTCATATCGTAGGGCATACATTTGTTTTATATAGACGTAGTAAAGAAAATAAATTAGGATTAAAAAAATGAGAATTGGCATTTTAGGAGGCTCTTTTGATCCTATTCATTCGGGTCACATTTCTTTAGCAAACAGAGCTAAACAATTATTAAATTTAGATGAGGTATGGATTTTACCGAGTAGTTTAACGCCTTTAAAGGATCGTAAACTCACAAATGATGAAGATCGTAAAAATATGATTTTAATGTCCATTGCTTCATATCCTCATTTAAAATTATGTACTCTAGAAATGGAACGCAAAGGAGTTAGTTATACAATTGATACGATTAAACAATTAAAACAAATGTATCCGGAACATGATTTTTATTGGATGATTGGTAATGATCAATTAAAACAATTTGATTTATGGAAAGAACCAGAACAAATTTGTGAGCTTGTTCATGTCATTTGTTTTAATCGAGATCATGAAATTGTATCAACGTCCTACAACATTCAAACACTTCATATGGATGATGTTCTTGTGTCTAGTAGTGAAATACGTAATGGATATAAATTAGATTATTTGTGTGATGGTGTATTAGACTATATTTATGAACATCGTTTATATGTGGAAAACTTTGTGGCTCAAAGAGTAAAACTAAAGCGTTTTGCGCATTCAGTTTCAGTTGCACATTTATGCGAAGAATTTGCGCGAAACAATGGATTTGATGTTCAAAAAGCGTATTATACGGGTTTATTTCATGACATTGCCAAGAGTATGACAAAAGAAGAAATGGAACCCATTATGGATAGTCTTTGTCCAGAAAATAAAAAATATGCCGTAGCGGTATGGCATGGATTTGTAGGTAGTGTAATTGTTCAACGTGATTTTAAGATTCATGATGCTCAAATCATTAATGCGATTTATCATCATGTATTAGGAACAAGCGATGATCCTTATGCCATGATGGTATTCTGTGCCGATAAGCTAGATCCATTACGTGATTATGATACGTCCTATGGTATTTCTTTGTGTAATGAAGATATTACTAAGGGATTTAAACATGAACTTGAAGAAAATAAAAAATATTTAAGAGGGAATAAAAATGGAAATCAATGAAATTGTTTTAAAAGCGATTAGTGAAAAAAAAGGATTTGATATTCTAGATTATGATATGAAAAGTTTAACTCCTTTTATGGATCATATGATTGTTTGTTCGACCACAAATATTCGTCAAAACTATGCGATTGCCATGAATATAAAAGATCGTTTAAAAGAAGCGGGTTGGCAAGGGTCTTTCCATATGGAAGGTGACAGTGATTCAAAATGGATTTTACTTGACTTAGAAGAGTGTGTTGTGCAACTCTTTGTTCAAGAAGAAAGGCAGGTGTATCAACTGGATCGATTGTATTGCGATGTTCCAGTGAAACAATATGATTTATGATAAATTGTCGTGTTATTATGATGCCTTAGTAAAAGATGAACAAGCAACCCAAGCTTGGGTAAAATGGATTGAAAGCGTTGTTCAACCTTGTTCATTACTTGAACTTGCGTGTGGTTCAGGAGAAATCACATTGGCGCTTGCACAAGATGGTTATACGGTTTCCGCACTTGATTTAAGTGAGGGAATGGTACAAAAGGCAAAAGAAAAAGACAAGAATGGTCGCATTGATTTTTATTGTCAAGATATGAAAGATTTATCTAATTTTAAATCATTTGATGCGATTACTTGTTTATGTGATAGTTTTAATTATATTTTATCAAAAGAAGAGGTTTCTCATTTTTTTGAAGAAGTAAAAAATCACTTAAATATAAATGGATATTTTTTCTTTGATACTCATTCATTGGATCGTTTAACAGAATTTGAAGAAGAATTTAATGAAACAGGTCATTTTGATGATTGTGATTATCAATGGTCTATTATGTCTGAAGATGATTGGGTTTATCAAGATTTTGCGTTTTATTTTGATGATGAAGTGGTTCAAGAACATCATATTCAAAGAGTATATGATCCTAGTTGGCTTGAACAAGAACTTCAAAAACACTTTGAAATTGTTTCGGTTTCAACAGACTTTGATTTAGAAGGCATTCAAAGTGGAGAAAAATACTTTTATGTATGCAGGAGGAACGTATGATTGGAATTATTGCGGCAATGGATGCGGAAGTTGAACAAATTATTCAGTTTGTGGATGTGACGAAAAAAGAAACAATCGCTAAAACAGAATTAATCTATGGAACAATGAAAAATGTAGATGTTGTGATTTGTAAAAGTGGTGTGGGAAAAGGAAATGCGAGCATGGCCACAACGATTTTATGTATGAAAAATCAACTTGATGGCATCATTAATATTGGAACAGCGGGTGGCTTAATCCAAGAAGAAAAGGTATTGGATTTAGTCATTAGTGAGGATATTGTACAAGCGGATTATGATACGTCTCCATTAGATGGTCAAGAAGGACTTGGTTTATGGTATAAAGCCGATAATCGTTTAAAAGAAAAATGTAAAGAGGCTTGTGAACAATGTGGTATTTCATATCATGTTGGAACGATTGCGAGTCAAGATTTATTTATGGCTCGACAAGAAGACTTTAATCGTGTGATGTCTTTATTTCCTTCTTCAATTTGTTCGGAAATGGAAGCAGGGGCAATTGCCCAAGTGGCATCTACTTTTAATGTTCCTTATGTCATTGTTCGATCTATTTCGGATACAATTTATCACAATGAAAATGCGATGGAATTCTCTAAATATGTATCTTTGGCTAGTCTACAAAGTGCTAAGTTAGTTCATACATTAATTGAGGATTTATATGAAGAAAAATAGCAGAATTTCTTCTAAAGGTCTTACCATTCTTTTGGCTGTGGTTTTGTTTTTATTGATTGCGCTGAACTGGTCTTTATTTATTAGTGGACCTAGTCGCATTCATGAAGAAAAAGAAGCACAGACCATTACCAAGATAGAAAAGAGAGTAGAAGGAATCCAGGGTCTTCGTTGTCATGTTTTTGATTATGTGACATATAATGGGTATTTAAATGATACTTTGTATTGGTTTGATGAAAATGGAGATACCATTACGAAAAGAGAAATCATAAATCTTGATTATGATAAGGCCAAAGAAATTGCCAAGGAAGAATATGGAATTAATTGTGATAGTATTGAATTGGCTTATGGGTACAATAATCCGTGTTATGAAATTAGAGGAGATAATCGTTTAATTTTAATTGATTTTGATACGTTTGTACGGGTATATGAAAGGGAGATCTAAATGAATATTTTTAATGAAAATTATTTTAATCGTCGTAATTGGATTTTAGAAAATTTAGAAAATCTTCATGTGAATGCCAAAGAGGCATTGGTTTTGTTGTTGATTGATTACTACAATGAAATCCATGTCATGATTACGCATGAAATTATTGCGGATAAGTTAAAAATGGAAGTGGATGAAGTTGAAGAGATTTTCTTGTCTTTGTCTGATAATGGATACTTAACAATTGATATGGATGGTGGAAATTTATTTTTTAATATTGAAGGTGTTTATCAAAAAGATGTTAAAGGAGTGCCTTTATCGCCTTCTTTAATTGAAACATTTGAATATGAATTCAAGCGTCCTTTATCTCCTTTTGAAATGCAACGTATTATTGATATGGCTTCGAATTATGATGAAAGACGAGTGATTTGTGCTTTAAATGAAGCGGTTGTCTACGATAAAGTGGATTTAAACTACATTGAAAAGATTTTAATTTCGTGGGCTAATAAAGGATTATCGATTGAAGATATCGAAAAAGGAAAACGATGAGCGGAAATGAAATTTTAGATGAAATTGAAAAAATCTTCCCCAATGCGAAATGTGAACTACTACATAATAGTTCGTTTCAATTATTAGTGGCCGTGGTTTTATCGGCGCAAACAACGGATGCTTCGGTTAATAAAGTAACACCTAGTTTGTTTGCTCGTTATCCCGATGCGAAATCATTAGCACAGGCGGATATTCAAGATGTGGAAGATTTAATTCGTTTCATTGGTCTATATAAAAATAAAGCACGTTCCATTGTGAATTTATCAAAAGAATTGATGAATCGTTTTGATGGACAAGTGCCATCATCTTATAAAGATTTAATGTCACTTCCTGGAGTGGGAAGAAAAACAGCCAATGTGGTAAGATCCGTTGCCTTTGATATTCCTTCTTTTGCGGTAGACACCCATGTAGAAAGAGTTTCCAAGCGGTTAGGATTAGCTAAGCCCAATGACAGTGTGGAAAAAGTTGAAGAAAAATTAAAACGTAAAATTGATCGAAGTCGTTGGAATCAGGGCCATCATGATATGATTTTCTTTGGAAGGTATTTATGTACTTCTAGAAATCCAAAGTGTAATCAATGTCCTTTTGTGACGATTTGTAAGCGTGATAAATACAGATAAACCAAAGATAGTAGTATCATTTGGTTTTTTTTATATTATAATGGTAAAGAATATGAGGAGGTATATTATGAAAATTGCGATTGGAAATGATCATGGAGCTTATAGCTATAAAAATGAAATTATGGATATGTTGATTAAGGAAGGATATGAAGTTATTAATGTCGGATGTGATGGACCTGAATCAGTGGATTATCCAGACTATGCTAAAAAAGTAGCGGACTTAGTAGCGAATAAAGAAGTCGATTTTGGAATTGTAATGTGTGGAACAGGAATTGGAATTTCCATTGCAGCTAATAAAGTAAAAGGAATTCGTTGTGCTTTATGTACAGATGTGACAATGGCTCGTCTAACTCGTGAACACAATGATGCCAATATGTTAAGCATGGGACAAAGAACAACAGGAATTGAAACAGCTAAGGATATTGTGCATACGTTCTTAACGACTCCTTTTTCAAATGGCGAAAGACATATTGCTCGTATTAAAAAAATTGCGGAACTAGAAAAATAATCATAGTTGACACCTAACGTGAGTCGGTGTATATTAATACCAACTTAAATGGTAGGTAAAGGAGAAAACATTATGATTTATACAAGTGCAGATCAATTAATTGGAAAAACACCGTTATTAGAGTTAGTGCATATTGAAGAAAAGTTTAACTTGAAAGCGAAAGTAGTTGCGAAATTAGAGTATTTGAATCCAGCGGGTTCAGTTAAAGATCGAGTTGCCAAGGCCATGATTGAACAAGCGGAAAAAGATGGTAAATTAAAAAAAGGTTCCGTAATTATAGAACCAACAAGTGGAAACACAGGAATTGGATTGGCAAGTGTAGCTGCCATTAAAGGATATCGAATTATCATTGTTATGCCGGATACAATGTCAATTGAACGTCGTCAAATTATGAAAGCCTATGGAGCGGAATTGGTTTTATCCGATGGTTCTAAGGGAATGACAGGAGCCATTGAAAAGGCAAATGAATTGGCATCTCAAATTGAAAATTCATTTATTCCATCTCAATTTGAAAATCCTGCTAATGCCAAAGCTCACTTTGAAACAACGGGACCAGAAATATATGAAAATACACAAGGAAACGTGGATATTTTTGTAGCAGGTGTTGGAACTGGTGGAACAGTAACAGGAGTTGGTGAATACTTAAAGTCAAAAAATGATAAGATTCAAGTGGTAGCCGTTGAACCTGAAACGAGTCCAGTATTATCAAAAGGACAAGCGGGTCCGCATAAAATTCAAGGAATTGGAGCTGGTTTTGTTCCTAAGGTATTAAACACAGAAGTCTATGATGAAGTTATCACGATTGCCAATGAAGATGCGTTTGAATATGGTGCTTTAATTGGAAAAACTGAAGGATTCTTAGTAGGAATTTCTTCAGGAGCGGCTTTATGCGCGGCTATTCAACTTGCACAAAGAGAAGAAAATGAAGGAAAAACAATTGTTGTTTTATTCCCAGATACAGGAGATCGTTATCTTTCAACGCCAATGTATAAATAAATATGAAGATATCAACAAGAGGTAGATACGCACTTCGCGTAATGATTGATTTAGCACAGCACATGGACCAAGACTATGTTCCTATGAAAGAAGTAGCCCAACGCCAAGAGATTTCTTTAAAGTATTTAGAGAGAATTATGCCTTCTTTGACAAAAAATAACTTTGTGCAAGGGGTAATTGGACAAAAAGGTGGATATAAGTTAGTTCGTTTACCAAAAGAATATACCGTTAAAGAAATTTTAGAAGTTGCCGAAGGGTCTTTGGCTTTAATTGCTTGTTTGGAATGTGACCAAAATCCATGTAGTCGTAAAGACACTTGTAAAACCTTGCCAATGTGGAAGGGAGCACAAAAAGTAATTGAATCTTATTTCGATGGCATTACTTTACAAGATTTACTAGATGGGACTTTCGATTGAAAGTCCTTTTTATGTTACTATAGGAGTGAGGTAAAAAATGAAAGTATTAGTGAGTGCTTGTTTATTAGGAAATAATTGTAAATACAATGGAAAAAATAATTATAACGAGAAAATCTTTAAACAATTTACAGACGATGAATTGATTGAAGTTTGTCCTGAGTGCCTAGGAGGACTTCCAACGCCAAGAATTCCAAGTGAAATTGTTGATCAAAAAGTAATCAATAAACAAGGGATTGATGTCACAAAAGAATTTGTAAAAGGAGCTCATCTTGCCTTAGATATAGCGTTATCAAATAAAGTGGATGTAGCCATTTTACAGTCTCGTTCACCTAGTTGTGGGGTAAAAGAAGTTTATGATGGTACTTTTTCTGGTACGAAAAAGAAGGGACAAGGAATTTTTACTCAGTTATTAGTTGAACATGGTATTAAAGTAATCGATGTTGAGGATTTATAGCGTTTTTCTTGAATTCTATGTCATTTTAGTGCATTCTTATTGATATGGAAGCAAGAAAATTATTAAATACAATTTCGTTTATCGAAAAATTAAAAGGAACAATGCGTCATTGCCAAACTTCAAATGGATATGAAGAAAGTGTGGCAAGTCATAGTTGGATGATGGCTTTGATGGCATATTTCATGAAAGATGAATTTGAACAAATCGATATGAACAAAGTCATTTTAATGTGTCTGGTACATGATTTAGGAGAGTGTTTTACAGGGGATATTCCGGTTTTTCAAAAGACAAATCAAAATGAAGAAAATGAAAAAGGACTTTTAGAAAACTGGATTGAATCTTTAGAAGAGCCATTTGCCAGTGAATTAATGTCTTTATTTAAAGAAATGGATGAACAAAAGACGATGGAAGCTAGAATTTATAAATCAATTGATAAGATGGAAGCTGTAATTCAACATAATATTTCGGATTTATCTTCTTGGTTACCCCTTGAATATGATTTAAATTTAACATATGCCTTTGATCAAGTTTCATTTAATGAGTATTTGTTGAATTTAAGAAATGAAATTAAAAAAGATACAATTTTAAAAATAGAGAAAGGATGATTTGATTGTTTGATGATAAATTATTATTAAAGTTGTCGAAATGGATTGTTGGTGTTTTTACTTGTTGTATATTGATATTCTTAGGAATTAAATATTTTGACGTTTTAACGGCAACGATTTCTTCCTTGATTGGATTGGCTATGCCATTGATTTTAGGAATTATTTTTGCGCTTATTTTAAATGTTCCGATGGGATTTATTGAAAGAAACATAAAAAATAAAGTAAAAAAAGGAGTTCGTCCTCTTTCTATTTTATTATCTATTTTAATGGTAGCAGGTATTTTAGTAGGTATTTGTGTTTTAGTTATTCCTGAGTTAGTACAAGCCATTCGCTTAATTATTGAAATCACAATGGATTTTTTGGATGCAGCGAGTAATTATGATGCCAAAGTATTTGATTTTATTCCTTCATTAAACATTGACTGGGAAGGAATTAAAAATTCCTTAGAAACATGGGCCATTACATATGGAAAGAACATTATGAACTCAGCTGCCAATATGGTGGGATCTGTTGTCAGTGGTACTGTGAATTTCTTTGTGAGTTTAGTGTTTGCGGTTTATATTTTATCCGCAAAAGAAAAATTAAAAGGACAAGTAGCTCGTTTAATTCATGCGTGGTTACCAGAAAAAGCAGGTCATTATATTATTCATGTAGGCGTTACTTGTAATCGTATATTTAAATTATACGTTGCCGGACAAGCGACCGAAGCTGTGATTCTAGGAACACTTTGTATGATTGGCATGTTGATATTAGGAATGCCATATGCTCCTATGATCGGTGCATTAGTTGGAGTAACAGCTTTAATTCCTATTGTCGGTGCATTTGTAGGATGTGGGGTTGGCTTTATTATGATTTTAACGGTATCTCCTTTTAAAGCCATAATATTTGTAGTCTTCTTCTTAATTTTACAACAAGTCGAAGGAAACCTCATTTATCCTCGCGTAGTTGGCTCAAAAGTAAATTTACCGGCTATTTGGGTATTGGCCGCTATTACGATTGGTGGAAATATCAGTGGAATATTGGGGATGTTGTTTGCAGTACCTGTCACAAGTGCTTTATATACTTTTGTGAAAGAAGGCACTGTTTATATGGAAAATAAAAAGAATAATAATGTACATGTATAATGTCAATTTAAATTGTACTATTGAATTAGAAATCAGCTCCCCCTTCTCGCTGGTTTCTATTTTTTTAAATTTTTTAAAATAAATTTTTACAAATCCAAATTTTTTTCGAATTATATATTAAGGAGGAAAAATATGGATTTAGATACTATCGCAAAGAAAATTAATGCGAATAAAAATGTGATTGCGATATACGCAAAAAATTTATTAGATGAATTTAAAGGATATGATAAAGAAACGATCAAAACTTGTATTGAATCAATAGAAGTGGATGCCAATATGACTGTTGGCTACAATACCGAAATCAATCTTAAAGGAAAAATCATTCTAGATTTATTAGTGGGAATTCGTGAACCAAAGACAAATGAATTAATTTATCTGAATATTGAAATGCAGGCAACCGAAAAGAAATTAGACTACCCAATTGAAAAACGTG